>NC_015676.1:1832952-2138444 GCF_000217995.1 Methanosalsum zhilinae DSM 4017
TATTTCAGTTCCCAGCGGTCAAATTTCCAGTGAGGGCTCCAGCCGGTAACAACAACCCATTCATCATTGGCTACTGCGGTCCTGAGTTCTGCAGCCATGCCTGCACTGCTGCTTGCCACAAGTTCATATTCAAGATCATATACATCAATTGCATTCTCTGTTGCGGTCATAATACCGGCACCCGGTTCAATACCCACAATCCTTCCATCAAACTCATCTACTACATCGTTCATCTCTTCGATTGAATCAATAGTTACATATTCAGGTACCACAAGACCGATCTTACAGCCTTCAAGATTTGTGGATACTTCTACAAAGTTGTCACCATACTGGTCCATGTAGTGACCGTGGGTATGTGGAAGCCATGCTGAGGTGGTAAAGTCAAACTGGCCCTGTGCAAGTCCCTGATAAAGAGGTCCTGCATCCACAGCTATGATCTCTACATCATATCCTGCCTGTTCAAGTACCTGCTTCATTACATTTGTACTTGCAACTTCTCCATCCCATGTAACATATCCAATTGTAGCTGACATTTCATCATCTATAGCATCAAGGCATCCAAGGCCCACAATGCTGAGAATCAAAACAGCACTTACCATTAATATCTTCATCTTTCCATTCATTTTATCACAACTAATTCATTTTAGCAAAGAATATATTTTCATATATACATTTTAGTGATTTATAATTTATTTTTATCCTTATAAATCTTGGGGTTTTTTACCCGTTAGAAAAAAATTAAAAATGACAGATATTCACCTTTTTGGGGTGAGACTCTGCGTTAATCTGTCAAGTATTATGGCAATTATCACAATACCAAGACCAGCTTCAAAGCCGGAACCTATATCAATCCTCTGGATGGCTGCCAGAACCTGATAACCAAGACCTGGAGCTCCGATCATAGCAGCGATGACTACCATCGAGAGTGAAAGCATGATACACTGGTTGACCCCGGCCATTATGGATGGCATTGCTGAAGGAATTTCAATCTTCATCAGTTTCTGCATTGGAGTGGAACCAAATGCATCCCCTACTTCTTTTAGCTCTTTGGGAACATGCTGTATCCCGAGTATTGTAAGCCTGATAGGTGGAGGCATTGCAAACACAATGGTTGCCACAAGACCTGGAACGTTACCCAATCCAAAGAAAATCACTGCTGGTATCAGATATACAAATGAAGGCATTGTCTGCATAAAGTCAAGTACCGGCCTTATGATATACAGCAGTGTCTCATTCTTTGCAGTAATAATACCTATCGGGATAGCTATTACCAGTGCTACCAGTGCAGCTGCAAGTACAAGTGAAAGTGTCTGCATTGATTGGGTCCACAGTCTCATTCTCTCAAGCAGAACAAGTGCAACTGCAACACCTATTGCCAGTTTTGTATCACGCCTGCCAACAAAGTATGCAATGGCTGCAACGATGAGTATGAAAATAACAGGAGGGAACAGAAAAAGAATATCCCTTATCCCGCTGATCAGTATGTTCATGATTGCAGTGAATAGATCAAGGAGAAAACCAAGGTTCTGCTCAATCCATTCAACTAAAGCTTCAACCCCGTCTCCTAAAGGAATATGTGGAATTTCAAATACCATATTCAGTCCTCCATTGCAAGTGCACCAAGAACACTTCCTCTAACTACCACACCAATAAGTTTGTCCTTTTCATCAACCACAGCAAGAGGAGAATGCGATTCAATAATTGGAATCAGTTCATTCAATGGAGTATCAGGAGCAGTCTTATGTACATCTTCACCCATGACATCCTCTATCTTCTTACTCTCTTTTATGCCATCTATTGCCTTATCGATTGTAACAAAACCTTTCAGTATCTTATTTCGATCCACTACATATATTGAAGATATTCCATGTTTCTTCATCAGCTGAACTGCAACCTTCAGGCTTGAATTGATTGAAATTACAGGATCAGGACGTTTCATTACAGCTTCTGCCAGAAGTACTTTGGACCTGTCAACTCCGGCAACGAACTTTGCTACATAATCATCTGCAGGATTTGTGAGTATTTCCTCTGCTGTACCGATCTGCACAGCTTTACCTTCATTCATTAGAAGAATCCTGTCACCCAGCTTGAGTGCTTCATCAAGGTCGTGTGACACAAAAACTATAGTCTTCTGCATCCGGTCCTGAAGTGCCAGAAGTTCATCCTGCATCTCGCTTCGTATAAGAGGATCAAGAGCACTGAAAGCCTCATCCATGAGCAGAATATCAGGATCCGTTGCAAGAGCTCTTGCAAGACCAACCCTCTGCTGCATTCCTCCACTAAGCTCTGAAATGTCACTGTTCTCATGTCCTTTAAGCCCAACGTTTTCAATAGCTTCAAGGGCTTTTTCATATCTCTGCTCTTTCTCTATACCTCTAACTTCCAGACCATAGGCCACGTTATCAATGACACTTCTATGAGGAAGAAGACCAAAGTTCTGGAAGACCATACCCAGTTTATTCCTTCTAAGTTCCCGAAGATTCTCAGGCTTCATTTTTATAACGTCGTCATCATCAATCAGGATTTCACCGGTGGTGGGTTCTATAAGACGATTTATGCACCTGAGAAGAGTAGATTTACCGGACCCTGAAAGACCCATGATTACAAAAATCTCACCGCTTTTGATCTCAAAATTGAGCTTATAGAGACCAACATTGTGACCGGTCCTTTCCAGTATCTCAGCTTTGGATAAGCCTTCATCCAGCAATTTCAAAACTTTTTTCGGATTCTTTCCAAATATTTTGGATACATCCTTTATTTCAATTTTAGTGTTTTCCTCCACAATTAGAACTCCAGTGAGTACAAAAATGATATTAGATATTTTTACTAATTATACATGTTAATTAACATTTAACCATATATAATTAATTCGATGGATATAAAGTAGTATCTAAAAAAATTATACAATTTAATGTCAGGATTGAGGATCATATCCTGCAGAAACTATTGAAGCTCTTATTTTTTCAGGATCAGTACGTTGATCATCGTATTCAACTGATACAGTGCCTTTATCAAGATCCACGGACACGCCATGCACTCCTTCTGTTGACATCAGCGCTTTTTCAACTGCCATTTTGCAGTGCTGGCATGTCATTCCCCTGACATTTATCATAATATTTTTCATATAATACCTCCTGACACTTGTATTGGACTAATTATACCAGTGCATCAAGCTAATGACCAGAAAACTTTCATTTATCGCCTCTTATCTTCCTGATAGTATCAGCTATTTTCCTTGCAGTCACAGTCTTTGGTTCGATATTTTCCACCAGTACTCTGCCACTCATCTCCCACCATGATTTTGGATATCTTTTATCAGCTTCGACCTCAGGATGAAGATCAAGTTTTGCTGCAGCAGTTTCAATTTCTGTTAACTGCGGGTCCTTTATAGATTTCTTTTTTGAAATTATGCGTCCTTTGCTTCTTGATTTAGACTTATCTATATATGAAGGCCATATTACCAGTTTACCTTTGTCTTTCATCAGCATAGTATAATAGATAGACTTCATCGAATTTAAATTTAGGGTGAACCCATACCTTCTTAATTGAGAATATGCATCAATGAAATATCATGAACAAAAAAATCGATACAATATCAGATCAGATTACCGTTGACCCTGAGATCAAATCTTATATTCTACAAAAGAAAAAGGACTATCGTGTCTGTACCACATGTTCAGGGCCTCTTGTACTTCCTGTTAACATCAAGCCACAAAAACCCAGTGATATTATAATAGATCTGGGAGGGCAGAAATTATATGTCTCAAGAGTACAGGCACAAAGAGTGCGAAACATTGACATGTCCATGATGTGCAGCTGTACTTTCCAGGAGCAGAACCCTTAAGGATTTCTATTAATCATTCGATCATCTGCTCGTTGATCCTTCTGAAAACATCGGTAATCAGTCTCTGAACCTCAATATCGTGGGACTCCGGTACCTCATTACCTTCCGTCTTGGTGAGTTTTTCAAGATCCGACACAATAGTATGTATAAGAGATATCATCTCTTCCTTCGATATGAGTCCTGCATAATAGGCATAGAAGAAAGTAGTTCCACTCCGTCTTACTTTTTTCTTGAAAGCTGAAAGTGAGTTGGATACTTCATGCCTTGAGTAGGGTTCAGTGACAAAAGGAACAAGATCCGGCAGATTCTCACCTATCCAGGTCATCTGTGAATGATTGGATATATCACGAAAATCAGAGCACAGGTGAGCTATCATCCATTCTCTGGCAGTAAGATGAGTGGTCTTTTTCAAAAAGCGGGTAACATCCCCGTAGTCCTTTCCATCCATTTTTCGGAATTTCTGATAATGGTTTGTTTTTTCCATATCCACAATCTCACCCATCAAAGCCACATCTGCATTTACCACAAACAATACGGCAATGTATTGCAACCATTGTAATATTTCGAGGTATGTTTTTATACCTATATAAGATTTGCTGTAAATAGACTATCTGATTAAACTTTTAGTCTGAATCATTGCAGACTCGAATTAATATTTTTTGTCACACAAAAAGAAAACTAGCGCCTAACAGTGAATTCGAAAAGTTTATGAAGGATTCAATGTATTCAAATACCGTTGACATTAGTCTATATCATATCTGTTGATGTAGAATAATCGATAGCTATAGCGTGCTCAGCATAGCACATCAATTACTTAATTAAATTAAAATATAAATACAAAGGAGGAAAATGAATGGAACCACTCATAGGTATGGGTGTATTAGCATTGATGGGTGCTGCTGCTGCGATTGCCGGCATGTCAGAAGATCTGGAATCTGATGTCGGATCACAGAGTAATCCCAATTCACAGGTACAGCTTGCGCCCCAGATGATGTATCCACATAGAATATTCAATAAAGCAATTTCCGGAGAACCACCATCAAATGCACTGATGTGTGCAATAGGTGGTACGACAACTGCAATATTAATGGATTCAATGGGAATGTCCGTTTTATTCTCAGTTGCTATTGGTGCACTGGTTGCAGCTCTTGCACATGGATCATATTCGACTATGTCTTTCTTTGGAAGACCGGCAAGTCAGAACCGTTTCAAGCAGCCAATATATCTGGATGTTCTAAGATCCCATATAGTAGCCATAATGGCATTCGCGTTTGTCACAACGTTTTCAATTGTAATTATTTCATATCTTATGATCACTGCTCTGGGTCATCCGTTCCCACTGGCATTGCTAGCATTTATATGGGGTATTGCAGTTGGTGCGATCGGCTCATCTACTGGTGATGTCCACTACGGAGCTGAAAGACAGTTCCAGAACACTGAATTTGGTGCAGGCCTGAATGCTGCACAGTCTGGTAACATTGTAAGAAAGGGTGAAGCCGGACTGCGTAACGGAATTGATAATTTATGGTTCTGTTCCAGGTTCGGAGGACCTGCTACAGGTATTGCCTTTGCAATGACAGTCTTTTTAAGCGGATGGATCACACTGGTCTTTGATCCTTCCATAAGCCTGACAATTGGATGGCTATCAGTCATTGCAGGACTTATTATAGTACTGATATTAATCATATTTAACAGAAAACTGGAAGTATCTGCAAGAAATACCTACGGGCCTTACAAAGCAGATAAAGAAGAGGTGGCAGCATGATAGATTTTGCAGCAATCATAGCTGAAAACATATTATATCTACTGCTGATCATAGTTGGTGGATTGCTTGTTGCAATCGGAGTTCATTTTGTACCTGTTGGTGGAGCACCTGCTGCTATGGCACAGTCTACCGGTGTAGGTACCGGAACTGTTCAGCTGGCAGCTGGAGCAGGACTTACCGGACTGGTTGCAGCCGGAGCTGTAATGCAGGTCACGGACAATCTACTCCTTGTCATTGCTTCAGGTATGGTAGGAGCCATGATAATGATAGGAAGCACAATGCTTGTAGGCAATATGATTTACATATACGGTGTTGGGGTCCCCCCTGCATCAGCGAAGATAAAATATGACCCTATAACAAGAGACAGGCAGGACCTGTACATCTCACAGGGTACTGAGGGACACGGTGTTCCAACATCATGCTTTATCAGTGGAATCATTGGCGGAGGACTCGGTGGACTCGGTGGTGCAATGGTATACTTTGCCCTGCTAAGTGTCACAAACGGAACCTCAGCTCTCAACGTCATTGGACTTGCAAGTATCTTTTCAGTTGCAATATTCTTCATTAATGCAGTAATTGCTTCCTATAACATAGGTGGTACCACTGAAGGGTTCCATGATCCCAAGTTCAAAAGACTGCCAAAGGCTGTGGTCTCTTCAATAATTGTAACGTTCATTAGCGGAATTCTGAGTTTGATTACTATAGGAGGTCTATAAAATGGCAGCCGGAGGAACTCCTAAGAAAGCAAGCAGTGCAATACCTCCCAAGAAAATTATGGTATTTGGAATACTTGGAAGCCTAATAGGAATCTATGCTGGACATTTCCTCACAACCATGTTTGGCCCTGCATTCTCATTCCTTGGCGTTCTTGGTGCAATATGTGCCATTGTGTGGGGAGCCGACACTGTAAGAAGAGTATGTAGCTATGGAATTGGTACCGGTGTTCCCTCAATTGGAATGCTTGCCATTGGTATGGGTATCGTGGCAGCTCTGTTTGGCCTTGAGGTTGGAGGCATTGCCGGACCTGTGGTAGCACTGGTCATTGCAACGATCATTGGTCTGATCATCGGATTACTTGGTAACAGGATAATGAAGATGGGAGTACCCATCATGGAAACTGCAACCGCAGAGATTGCTGCTGCAGGTACGCTGACAATTGTAGGAGTCAGTACTTCCATGGCAGGATCATTTGAAATCTACAACATCGTTTCACATGTGGTTGCCAATGGATTCATTGCCCTGGTATTCATAATCGGTGCCATTGCAATCCTGCATCCATTTAACTCAAACCTTGGTCCCGATGAGAAGCAGGACCGTACATTGGCAGTCGCATTTGTTGATGGTTCCATTGTCATGATCGTAACAGGAATAGTGGTTGCCGGAGTAAGCATAGCATCCGCAGTTCCGACACTGGTTATAGGGCTGTTGATATGGATCATTGCATTCAATAAATACTACAGTCTGGTCAAGCGTGATGCATATAAAGTCGTTGGAACAGGCTTATTGCCAACAGAGGAGGAATTAAGTTGAGCATGGTACATATAGCACCGGAAGCACACCTTGTGCTGGATCCGGAAACCTCTCTATTAGCAGAGGAAAGAGAAGATGTGATCAGTTATTCCATGGATCCGCTTTTGACACAGGTTGATAAGCTGGATCTTGTTGCTGATGATCTGATCAATTCATTGACTCCTGATAAACCCCTGCTATCCTCATTCCCAAACAGGGACAGAGCTTCCTATTCAGCAGGTATTGTAACAGGTGCTTTCTATGGAATACTTGCAGGTCTTGTATTTTCAGGGCTGCTTGCATTCATAATATACATAATGGCCCTTATAGGAGGGGTGATCTGATATGGCAGAGAAAAGAGAACCTGCACCAGAATGGCCGATTCTGAAAGGAGAATATGATATAGGAGATGTGAAGAACTGTGTTGCAGTAATTACACTTGGTTCACACCTGCCTGCAGAACCCCAGCTGGAAGCCGGTGCAGCTATTACAGGTCCCTGTAAAACAGAGAACCTGGGACTTGAAAAGGTGCTTGCACATATAATATCCAACCCGAACATACGTTATCTACTGATAACAGGGTCTGAAGTAAAAGGTCACATTACAGGGGATGCATTCCTTAAGATTCATCAAAACGGTGTAAAAGAAAACAGGATTGTTGGTGCAGTAGGCGCAATCCCCTATGTGGAGAATCTGACACCCGAAGCCATTGAGAGGTTCCAGCAGCAGATCGAGTGCGTGGACCTGATAGGTACAGAGAACATGTCAGAGATCACCTCCAAGATCAAAGAGCTTGCTTCCAGGGATCCTGATGCATTTGATGCAGACCCAATGGTTGTTAAAGTCGGAGAAGACGGTGCAGAAGAAGAAGCAGCTACCGGTATTAAGCCAATGGCTGCAGAAGTTGCGGCCATCCAGGCAAGAATACGGGACATCGATAGAGAAATGATTCAGGCCGGTGTAATGAACAAATTCCATTCAGGAGTTCATGCCGGTAAAATCGAAGGCATAATGATGGGGCTGGTAATTTCATTGACAATACTTGGCCTTTTGTTATTCGGGAGGTGATTTTGCATGAGCGAAGATATGCAGGGACATGGTGTTCCTACAATAGTTAACCCCCAGATGGGTACTGTTGAATCTACTGTCAAGAGTATAGAATACCGTGCACAGTTGATAGCCCGTAACCAGAAACTGGATTCGGGTGTAGGTGCTGCGAGCATGGTAGGTTTTTCAATTGGATTTGTTCTTGCACTGTTGTTTGTAATCATACTTCCAGTGATTATATGGCAGGTGTTATAATATGAGTGATGAAAAGAACGCGATTCCAATTGCAGTAGTGGATACTGATGATTACGAGCAGGTTATGAAAAAGCTTGACCGTATCGATGAAAAGGTTGAGTTCTTCAACAGTGAAGTAGCACAGCGTATAGGCAAAAAAATGGGAAGAGATATAGGAATACTGTATGGAGCAGTGATTGGAATAATAATATTCCTGCTCTATATCTCACTGTCATCGATAATTTATTAACCGAGGTGTTTAAATGTTTAAATTTGACAAGAAACAGGAAGTATATGAAGTCGGAGGGATTAATTTTGGCGGTCAGCCAGGTCAGTATCCTACAGTCCTGGTAGGCACAATGTTTTATGCCAGACATAAGATTGTTTCTGACGAAGACAAAGGTGTTTTTGACAAGGAGGCTGCTGAAACTCTCTGGAAATCCCAGGAAGAGATGGGAGATGTAACCGGAAACCCATACGTTAACCAGATCGTAGGAGAAACAACCGAAGCAATGAAGAATTACATTGACTGGTTTGTTGAAATCGATGATAGCACACCATTCCTGATCGACTCATCAGCAGGAGATGTACGTGCCTTTGCAGCAAAGTACGCATCTGAGATAGGTGTTGCTGACAGAGCAATATACAACTCCATAAACGCAAGTATACATGATCAGGAAATTGAAGCCATTACCGACAGTGATATAGAAGCTGCCATTGTGCTGGCTTTCAATGCAACAGACCCTACTGTAAAGGGAAAGATCGATATTCTGGAAACCGGTGGAGCAGGCCAGGATAAAGGCATGCTGGAAATTGCAAAAGAATGTGGAATCACAAAGCCTCTGGTAGATGTTGCAGCAACACCTCTTGGTGCAGGTGCAGGTGCAACCATGAGAAGTATCATAACAATTAAAGGAAGACTTGGCCTTCCTGTTGGTGGCGGATATCACAACCTTGCGTCTGCATGGGACTGGATGAAGACCTACAAGAAGACCTTTGAAACAAAAGAAGAAAGAAGAGAGGTTTATCTTCCAACTGATATAGGAACAAACCTTGTTGCTCAGATACTCAGTTCCAATTTCCAGCTATATGGTCCGATCGAGAATGCAAAAACTGTATTCCCGGCAACTGCCATGGTTGACATAATGCTGGCAGAAACTGCAAAGGAACTCAACATAGAAATCCTGGATGAAAACCATCCAATAAATAAACTGGTTTGATCTTCTAAACCAGTTTTCTTTTTTTATTCAATCAACACTGTTTCCTGATATCAGCCAATATCAAAAATTAGACCTTTTAATGTTTCTTTTTGGGACTTATTTTGCATAAAATGCGAATTCTGCTTATCTAAAAACTGTTTTTCTTCATTAGATCAGTTAAAAAAGAAATTTATAAATAACAATACTAATAATAATTTAAATGTTAAAATGAAACTGTGAAAATACTGATATGTTTAAATTTCTCAGGTTCCTAAATTTTATAATCCGATCATAATATATATTTTCTGACATAAAAAAATTAATTACCCCTTTGTAGAAATTTGAAAAAACATCTGGAAAAACGTAGCAGGGATTTCTCAATGTTAATTAGAAAGAATATTTCTCTTGATGAAAAAGATTTCATGAAATTGCAGCCACTGGTCGAAAAACAGAATGGCAATTTCAGTGCAGCTATACGTGATGCAATAAAACTCACAGACATTGCCCTGAAAAATCAGGGATCAGTTGAAGAGGCTGTAGAAATCCTGAAATGTAATCAGTGCATGACAGATGAAGATAAAATAATAATCAATCGCCATCTGCTTGATTGGCTTCTAAAAAACAGCAGAGGTCTAATTCCTGAATTAGAAATCATTAACCAGGTCATTGATCCCTTTGCATTCAGTACAGTTGGTGAGTTTGATGGTTATATCAAGGAAATGGTCAAAAAATATAACTGGCAATGTCAGACTTCAATTACCTCCATAGATACTTCCGGATCAGAAAAAATAAGAGTAGAAATATCGAATAAGAACAATAATTTCAATGAATTCATTGCCCTGAACATAGTTCTATTTCTGGCATCATGGAAAAAAGTGGATATAGAGAACATCCATAGAAAACCCGGAAAACTTAGCATCGATCTGGTCCGGACAGATGAACCATTTACAGAAATACCTGAAGGTATCAAAAAGCACTTTGGATATCTTGAGCCAGTATATAAAGAGATCAACAATAACTATAAGTTCTGGCACAGGGTGATCAGTGAATACATTGAATCGGGGTACAATATTGTTGCACTCCCCAGGGATCAGTTTGAAGAATTCATTGCAGGAGAGATTGCAAATGGTGTCAGGATCATTGAATCAAAGGCAAATATTCCCATTGACAAAATAGATCTTGTAGACCTGCTCATATTATTCAAAGATCAGTTTTCAGTATACAGACTGGTAAATAATATAGAGATCAATCTCAAGCCGGGAAATGAAACTTTAATAGTACATCACGACTACCGTGATAAGAGAGCCATATCCACAATCACCAAGTATTTTTCATCCATATTTGAAGCAAGTGGATACAGATTCAATGCAACCCATACATCCACTCTAATAATATTTGAGAGGATTGAGGATAGTAAATAATAATCACTGGATAAAATTAATATTTATTCAGTCACCTATCGTAATTCATGACAGATTTTATAATTATCTGGGATTCACCCATACTTTTTGAAAAGTTGTTTCAGGAGCATGGATTTACCTGTACAAGAGTGCATTCAAGTGCATTGAATACTCCATACCTGCCTCCATGCAGAAGTATAATCATACCCACAGGATTTGCAAATCCAGACTACACAAAAATCCTGCCAGATATTGAAAAATGCTCAGATAAACTCAAGAGGTTCGTTGAAGACGGAGGAATGCTTGTCATATACGGGCCTGCAGTCGAATCCTATGAATATAAATGGCTGCCTTTTGACATACAATACAGGCAAAACCATGAATCAACCCTGCTGAATGTGGCCGGAGAAGATGAGCATGGAGCACACTCAATTGTTGAGAATACTGATATACCTGTAGAATGTGATGGATACTTTTCCGGATGCCATGATCCAGCCATCTGCAATGATAGAGGCGAGCCTGTAATGATCATTGAAAAACTGGGTCAAGGAGCAGTTATACTTACCTCAATACATGAGTTTCCTTCAGCTTCGTTTCTTAAGTGGATTGCAGATAATACACAAAAAACAAAAATATAATGATATTATTCAGGTCTCTTTAATCACATCCCTGCCTGACCTTAATCTTTCGATTTCATCCTGAGCATCTTTAACTTCCAGAACGAACAGACCAATACAGGGTTTGATGAACCTGAAAACAATTGAAGAGCCCCTGGTACCAACCGGAATGTATTCACTTCCAATCAGGGGAATATCATATATTTTATATCCTGCAGGCACAAAATATACTTCTTCACACACATCCCGTATAAGCTTTTCACACTCATCAGGTGTGGCATCCCTTAGCAGGATTTCATAATTAAGATCATTTAAACATACCATTATTGATTACACAACCTCTTTAGTGCTTATTCAATCACAAGGTCCCTGACCTTTATTCCATCCTCACAGATACTGCCAACCACTTTTCCATTGACCATTTCAGCAGCCATTTCTGCCATTTCCCTGGGAACAACAATCACAAAACCCATTCCCATATTAAATGTTTTATACATTTCCAGGTCATCAACATTTCCCTCTTTTTGCAGGAACTTGAAGATATCAGAGGATTCAATTGGATCATGAATGTCAAACCCAAAGTCTGTAATACGTCTCAATTTTAGCAGTCCGCTTCCTGTAATATGGGCAAGCCCATGTACTTCCATCTTCCGGATAACGTCAAGTACCTCCATGTAGATCCTGGTAGGTTCAAGCAAAACATCACCAATTGTCCTGGATGTATCAAAGGGAAATGGATCATGATATGAATAATCTGAAGCTTCCATTATCTTTCTTACAAGAGTGTATCCATTACTGTGAACCCCGCTGGAAGGAATACCAACAATAGCATCTCCAGGCCTTATATTCTCACCGGTAATTATTTCCTCTTTTTTTACCATTCCAAGGCATGCACCTGCCAGGTCAAAGCCCCTGATTATCTCCGGAAGAGTAGCAGTTTCACCTCCAACTATTGACATCTTTGAAATCTGGGCACCTTTTACCAGTCCTTCTCCTATCTGCTCTGCAAATATTTCACTGTGGGATTCAAGTGCCAGGTAATCAACAAAAGCAACCGGTTCAGCGCCTGTTGCCAGCAGGTCATTCACATTCATTGCTATACAGTCAATACCGACCGTGTTCCACTTTTTCATCTCATTTGCTATCAGTACCTTGGAACCTACTCCATCTGTAGTCATGGCAAGAGCATATTCTCCAAAATCAATCAGTCCTGCATAGTGTCCAACATCCATCAAAGCCGAACCCAGACCTTGTCTTCGGTATACAAACTTGCTTGTCAGTGCTTTTATTGTTGATTCTTCCTGTTGGATATCAACACCGGATTCTGCATATGTTAGGTTTTTTCGGTTCACTTCTCATGCCTCTCAAAATCAGATTCAAGTTCAAATTCACTGTGCAGGATACGTACAGCTCTGACAGAATCCCTTTCATGTACAACAAAAGAAATATTATGCTGAGAAGAACCCTGGCTGATCATGATCACATTTATTGTTTCGGTTCCAAGAGCACCAAATACCCTGCCTGCAACTCCGGGAATTCCTGCCATACCTGCACCAACCACTGCTACCACGCATATATCCTTATCGGAAGCCACCCTCACAACGTCCCTTCCAAATTCAGATTTGATCACTCTAACAGCAGCATCAAGATGTTTTTCATCCACCACTATGGACATGTTAGCCTCGGACGAGCCCTGACTGATCATGATAATATTGACACATGCATTGGCAAGTGCTGTAAATACCCTTGCAGCAGTTCCTATAGCACCTACCATTTCTGCACCTGAAATATTGATCAGAGCAACCTTATCTATCAATGTGACCGCCTTTACAACATCCTCGATCTGCATTTCATCAGCCACAATAAGTGTACCCTCAAATCCAGGATCAAAAGTATTTTTCACACGCACAGGTATCCCATTTCTAATGGCAGGCTCTATTGCCCGCGGATGGAGTACCTTTGCACCAAAATAAGACAATTCCATAGCCTCCTTGTAGGATATCTGGGAAATTGTTCTGGCTTGCGGAACGATCTTTGGGTCACTGGTCATGATACCATGTACTTCCTTCCACAACCATATTTCATCTGCATCAATGGCAGCTGCAATGATTGATGCACTAAAATCAGATCCACCTCTTCCAAGAGTGGTGATGATACCATCCCTATTCTCGGCAATAAAGCCTGTAACAATTGGTATGTGGTCTGCAAGCAAAGGAGAGATTCTCTGGTTTACTGTATCATAAGTGCTGTCTATGGGTTTTGCATTGCCGTATTCATTATTGGTGATAATTCCTGCGTCCCCGCCGGTAAACCCCCCGGATTTTATACCCTGGGATGATACAGCTCCTGCTACTATAGGAACAGCCAGGCGCTCACCGTAAGATGAGATATAATCAATTGATCTAGATGTAAGTTCACCAAGATAACATATTCCTATCAGCGCTTTTTCAAGTTCATCTATTCTACGGTCAATGTTCTCAATGGTAGCATCAGCAGTATGCTTATCATCAATAGCTGCTCTTGCTGCATTATAGTGCTTTTCTTTTAAAATGTTAATGAGTTCCTTCACCTGAGGTACTTTTCCGTTCTGAGATACTTCACATGCTGTGTTCAGGAGTAAATCAGTGACACCACCCAATGCCGAGGTCACTGCCACAACTTCATGCCCCTCATTATGGAAACGCTTCAACAGACCAGCAACATGACGAATTTTTTCACCATCTGCTATTGAGGTGCCACCGAATTTCATAACCAGTCTCATAGTATGATCACATTTTATCCAAATTATTTAAAATATTTTATCAATCTGACCTATAAAAAGTAAACAGAAGATATAAATATTTTGAATCGAAGCAAAAATAGCAGAAGCAGGTCCTGGTTAAAGACCTGTTCACTGTTTCTGCATCATGTAAATTATAAATCCAACTATTGATGCAAATGCGATCAATACAGCTGAGATTACTGATACAAAAGAAGGAGAATCAGATAGGTCAGGCTCTTCTGAGTCTGAACTGTTATTATTTCCTGATTCCCAGAATCTAAGCTTTTCAGTTGCATAATTCCTATCCATTGAATCAGATTCACTGATATTGTTATCGTATACAGATGCATCTGATGAATATACAATCAGTTTTATGGATTCGGATTTTGCCGATCCGTGCGAAGATACAACCTGTACCTTAATATCATATTCGCCAGCTTCAATATTTTCCAGTACAGCAAAATAACTACCTGAATCTGGATTACGGCGCAGATCCATTACATTGTCATCAATCAATACTGCAGCTTCCTGTAAATTATTTCCCTCTATGTGATAGCGAACTATTATCAGCTCATTCTCATATACTGATTCATTCTCATGATTTACAATATCAATATCAATATCAACAATATTCTCATCTATCGTATGGTCTCTCTGGGATATCTGCTCCAGGAATACCAGCTCTGAATCCCTGCTTGAAAAAACATCAGATACCCTGGCAATGACTAGAGATGTAACTTTCCCATCAACTTTCTGATTATAATAAAATACGTCACCTATACTGATATCCTTATCAGCAAGAGTATGCCCATTCCTCTCAAGTCTAAGACTTACATGATCTTTTGAATTTTTCACATGATCATATGCATGGAGAACATAATCATTTTCCAGTTTTGTAGAAGACCCGATCTCAACAGTCCGGGATCTGTCAAAGAGCAGAAAATCTTCTGTATCCATCAGAGGATCACGGTACTGTTCAACAGCGATTTTGATACTGCTGGATTCACCTGTACCAATTATTTCCATCGGGGTAAGTCTTAACACAAGATACCCAGTATCTTTATCGTTCCTGGAATGGGTTACAGTATATTCAAGTGCAGAGTTCTTCCTGGCAATATGTTCATCCAGTTTAAGCCGGTCATTCTGATGATAGATCTCCACCATTGCTGATGGACCGCTTGTTCCAATATCAATGACCTTAAAAGAGTATTCCTGTTCAAGCAAAAAGTCCTCCCCAATTCCGATTTCACTCTCGGAATAATGAATAAGGGCATTCCTTTCATATCCAAATGCACTGGAGGCTGTTGCCAGTACCAGAAATACTGTGAGAGAGACAATGATTATAAATTGCACATTCTTCATACGATCACGGATAATATATTGATTTAAAGAAAACTATTTCACAACTCCATACTTTTTATATTAACAGATTAATGTATCGGTACATGTTATGGCCAAAATAACATTTCCAGCTAACAAAAGGTGACCCCATGAAATATTTAGTGCTCATTGGCGATGGAATGGCAGATTATCCTATCGGTGAGATCGAAGGCATGACCGTATTGCAGTATGCCAGAACTCCAAACATGGATTATATTGCAGACAATGGAATTAATGGGTTGTCTCAAACAGTTCCTGAAGGGATGGCCCCGGGAAGTGATGTTGCAAACATGTCAATTCTTGGATATGATCCCGAAAAATATTATTCAGGCAGAGCACCGCTAGAAGCTGCAAGCATGGGGATAGTTCTTGAAAAAGATGATGTGGCATTTCGATGCAATCTGGTCACTTTAAAGGACGATATCCTTGAAGATTATAGTGCAGGCCATATATCCACCGAACTTGCAGAAAAACTGATCAATTCTATAGACTCTGATATCGGTTCTGAAAGTATAAGATTTTATGCCGGAATGAATTATAAACATCTTCTGCTTTTAAAGGATAGGAAGGGTATTGAAGCAGTATGTACTCCTCCACATGACATCATGGGACAGGAATGGGAACTGTATCTTCCACATGGAAAAGATGGCGAATTTCTCTCTAAGATAATAAGAAGAACCCATGGCATCCTTTCAGGGCATCCTGTCAATATTGAAAGAATAAAGAACAGAGAAAAGCCTGCAAACTCAGTCTGGCTATGGGGTCAGGGATATGCACCTGCATTTCCAAAATTCAAACAGCTTTACGGACTGAATAGTGCTGTTATTTCAGCTGTTGATCTTGTAAAGGGTATAGGCATTTATGCCGGATTTGATGTTATTGAGGTTCCTGGAGCAACAGGATACTTTGATACGGACTACAGGGCAAAGGCAGAATATGCAATCAAAGCACTTGAAGATCATGATATTGTTTTCGTGCATGTTGAAGCTCCTGATGAAGCGGGACACATAGGAAGTATTGAAGAAAAAATAAAAGCAATTGAAAATTTTGATCAGAAAGTTGTGGGAACCATACTGTCAAATATACTAGCCAGTGACGGGGAATATACAGTACTTATAACTGCAGACCATCCAACTCCCATCTCACTCAGGACACATACAACAGACCCGGTCCCCTTCGCGATCTATTCTACATCTCTTACAGAGAAGGACAATGTTTCTGCCTTTGATGAAGATTCTGCATCCAATGGATCAATGAGGACTGTCAGGGCAAGCAACCTGATAAAGATCCTTCTTGAATTATGATATTTTTTTTGAGTTAATGAAATTATATTCTTTTAATTATTTAAATAAAAAAATATATATTTGGGTATTACCAATTAAGTGATATGCCATCTTGGTGGTAGAATTATCTAAATGATTAATAAGGAGTGGTGAGTATGAGAAAATTAGGATTACCAGGAAGAAGAGGTCTACTGGGTCCATGGGATCCATTTGAGGAGATCAGAAGAACACAGGAGCGGCTGAGTGAACTGTTTGAGGAGGTCAGCTCAGAGACTGGTATGGTCAGAGGGCAGGTAATGGCACCTCTTGTAGATGTGGAAGAAAAGGATAACAATATCGTAGTTACTGCAGACATTCCCGGTGTTGATAAAAAAGATATAGATATTAATGTAAGGGATGATATGCTTGAGATCAATGCCAGATGCCAGCGGGAGCTGGAGACTGAAGAAGAAGGATATGTGCGTAAAGAGCGTTCATACAGTATGTTCTCAAGATCGGTTTCTCTTCCAGCACCTGTAAAGGAAGAAGGGGCAAAAGCAAAGCTTGAAAACGGTGTACTGAAAATAACTCTTCCAAAATCAGAAATCGAAGAGGAGAAGAAAAAGATAATTGTGGAATAATCATTCCAGCTTCTAAGTTGTCAGATAATCAATGTGCCGGCCTACCATGGTCCGGTACATCTCTCTGACCTTCCATTGCCGGCTACTGATAATTTTTTTTACAAATGAAAATATGGTTTGCGGCATCAGTTAATAGGTTATCATCATCTTTTGCTCAGTCGGGGTAACTGTCATCATCGCCGCGATCAGAAATATAGAAATAATATTATTTATAACTAAAGCCTTGACCATCATATCCTGAAGAATTTCTGAAATCAGGCTAACTGTTTTATCTGGAAATGGTTACAGAAAATATATTCAGATGGCACAGGTTGCTGTCAGTAAAAGAGGTATCACATTGAGAATCGAGTTGTTTACTGTAAATGACATACCAATGATCAGAGAAGGAGATGACCTTGCTGCTATTATATGCAATAATACTTCACTGGAAGACGGGGATATAGTAGTTATTGCATCCACAATAGTAGCAAAGGCTGAAGGAAGAATCTTTTCACTGGAGAATATAGTTCCTGGCAGGCGTGCAATAGATATTGGGCACAGGTGTGGCAGAGATCCTGCATTTGTACAGGCAGTACTTGATAGAAGTGTTGAATGTCTTGTGGAAGCTCCTTTTATACTGGTCCAGCTTGAAAGTGGACAGATATGTGTAAATGCAGGAATTGACGATTCAAATGTTGAAGAGGGATTATTTCTGGATCTTCCTGAAGATCCTGATGCAAGTGCCAGGCGTATTGCTGCAGATATCAAAAAAATGACCGGTATGAGAGTGTCTCTTGTGATCACAGATACAAATGGAAGAGCATTCAGGATAGGGCAGACTGGAATAGCCATTGGTATTGCAAACATTGAACCTGTCAGGGACTGGATAGGAGAAAGCGACCTTTTCGGAAACAGACTTCAGATAACTCAGGAAGCTGTTGCAGATGAGGTCGCTTCTGCTGCAAATCTATTGATGGGAGAGGGTAGCGGCGGAACTCCTGTAGTGATAATGAGAGGATTGAACATACACAATACGACCGGATCTATCCAGCAAATTTACCGTATCGAAGAGGAAGATATTATTAAGAAGGGACTTAAGTGTCTGCAAAAGGATTCCTGAAATATTCAATTTTTAGAGCAGGAGTCTGTTTTTGTAAGGTAGGAGTAGTTGACATCCTTATCCAGGCTGCTCAGAGTAATTGATCACTTCTACACTGGCATCTGAAAAGAAGGTAAGTGAATCGCTGTCGGGATAATCTGCAAGGTACACAACTCTTTTGATATTGGCATTAATTATCATTTTGGTACAAAGAATACACGGCTGGTGTGTGCAGTATATTGTTGCGCCTGCCGTGGATACGCCATGGATTGCCGCCTGTATGATCGCATTCTGTTCTGCATGGACTGCCCTGCATTTTTCATGCCTGGTTCCGGATTCAATATTCTGTTGCTGCCTTATGCATCCAATTTCAAGGCAGTGCTCCATATTGCTTGGAGCACCATTATAACCCGTGGACAGTATCCTCTTATCCCTTGCAACCACAGCACCTACTTTGTTTCTAAGACAGGTTGACCTTTTTGCAACAACTGAAGCTATTTCAAGAAAATACTCATCTATTCCTGGTCTTTCAGCCATCAGCTCAAATAAAAACAAAGTAATATAAATAAATATTTATCACAATGGATTGTGGTACATGTCATCCTAATTCACATCATGATCCTTATATGCGCACCAAAATCCTGCAACACTTCATATATACCCAGATAATGGAAATACTTTTATATAATTCAGGATAGATGAGTACCATCTTCTAACCATATTAGATTTAAATTATATATTACATCATAAAGTTAATATAAACACTGTTGTGATGTTAACACTATCCGGAGCAGATTAAAAAGATGGAATTCAGCCTGTATAAGTATCTGGACTCTTTTGTAAAGAGTAAGAGCAATAAAGAGATCATTGCCATACCATTGGCAGTATTTGTTATCGCAATCATCATCCTGTCCTTTACGTTTGCAACTACAGGTGCGCCTGTAGAACTTGGAATGGAATTCCAGGGCGGAACTCAGATAACCATTGAAACCGATGAAACATCACAGGCTCTTGAAGAAAGATATTCAGAATACCCTATAAACAGTGTACGTATAACAGGCGACAGGGCCATTCTGCAGTTTGGTCCAATGGATAGAGAAACCTATGAAAGTCTTGAGGGAGAGATAAGGCAAGCATATACTTCAATTGATATCAAGCTGATCGGAGCAGTGTATGGCCAGGACCTTCAGATACAGGCCCTTCAGGCCCTGATAATCTCCTTTATAGGAATGGCGATCATTGTCTTTTTAATATTCAAAACATCTGTTCCTTCAATGGTAGTAATATTATCCGCAACATCTGATATTGCAATTGCTCTTGCTTTTATGAACATTGCCGGTATTGAGCTTACCCTTGGGACTGTTGCAGCATTGCTCATGATAATCGGTTATTCTGTAGACAGTGACATTCTGTTAAACACCAGGATTTTAAAGCGCAGAGGCAGTACAGATGAGAAAGTATCAAGGGCCATGGAAACCGGTCTTACCATGACCACCACAACCCTTGCCGCCCTGGTTGTAATGTATCTTGTATCCACATATCCCCATGTTGTGGTTTCATCACTTACTCCCATCAGCCTGCTCTCGGAAATATCCATAGTTCTGATATTTGGACTGGTAGCTGACATAATGAACACATGGATGCTGAATACAGGAATACTTCGATGGTATGTGGACAAACCTGGAAGGAGGCTTAAGGCATGAACTCAAAAGATGAAGAGCCTCCTGGACTGCTGAAAGATTTCCGTGTAAGAATATTTATAATTGTACTTCTGCTTGCAGTTATTGCAATACAGCCATGGTATTCTTCAGATGAAGGATTTACCTCAAACCTTCAGTATGGACTTGATCTGGAAGGCGGTTCATGGCTGCAGTTGAGACTTGCAGGTGGTGTGGCACAGCTTGATGCAGACCCTGGAGAACTGGTCAAAGAAATGATCGAATCCATTACAGGAGAAGATGTTACCATTGAAGAGGTGAGACCGGCTACGGGTACCAATGGTGAAACATACATCAGGTTCACCACTACCGCGGAGCTGATGCAGTTCGAGCTGGAAAGGCTTGGCATGAGTGATGTGTCCATCAGTCAGGATAACGGACTAACAGTTGTTGAAGTTACATCCACTACTGAAAGACTGATACTTTCCTATCTCTCAGAGACTCTGGATACCGAAGTTGTAACATTTACAGAACCCGATGGAACATACTATGAGATCAGATCCGAAATAACCCAGGAAGAGCTTGAGGAACTGATGAACAGGGTTGGAGGATCCATTGTCAGGGACGAGGACGGCAATCCGATATTCAGGGAAGGAGTTACAAGAGAAACCCGCGACCTGACCCAGAAGATACTCAGCGACAAGATGAATGCCATGGGCTTGAAGGATATTCCGGTCAGGACTGTTGGTGATGATTATATACTAATTGATTTTGCCGGTATAGACCTTGCAACCGCCCGTGAAATTACCGAACAGCCTGGCAGATTCGAAATGCGAATACAGGTTGATGAGCAGAGAACACGTCATGTGCTTTACGGGGATGATGTGGTCAGTGTAGGAATGCCTGCATTCCATGATGAACAGTGGCATACACCATTCAGGCTGAACGAAGAAGGAGCACGTAAGCTTCAGCAGGTTGCAATTGAGACAGGGGCTGTGGATAATCCTACAGCTCACCACCTTATAATGTACCTTGATGACGATGAGATCTACAGTGCCCCGCTAAGCTTCTCAGCTGCCCGAAGCCTTAAAGAAGCACCAATATATTCCTGGCAGGCATCAACCGGAGGAGACGAAGATAGCAGGGAGAGGGCAGAACAGCTCCAGATACACCTTCGTGCAGGTGCTCTTCCTGTCAATGTTGAGATCATAGGTGCAGGTCAGGTTGATGCAACCCTTGGTCAGCAGTTTAAGAGCCAGTCTCTTATTGTAGGACTTTTTGCGCTGTTTGCAGTTGCTTCTGCTGTGTTTATAAAATACAGAAGGAAGGAAATACTTGTACCCATGGTAGGAATATCCATTGCTGAAGTTGTGATGATACTTGGGTTTGCAGCTGCGATCGGCTGGCAGCTCGACCTTCCAAGCATAGCTGCAATTATTGCAGTGATAGGTACCGGAATTGATCACCTGATAATCATCACAGATGAGGTGCTGTACGAAGGTAAGCTACCGCCAACCAAGGTATACCTTGCAAGGATCACAAAGGCCTTTGCTATAATCATGGGAGCTGCTGCAACAACAACTGTGGCAATGGCGCCACTGGTAGTACTTGGGTTTGGAGCACTTCAGGGTTTTGCATTAACCACCATTGTAGGTGTAATGCTAGGTGTATTCATTGCCAGACCGGTCTACGGCAAGGTTATAAAGAAGGTTCTTGAAGACTCTGAAAAATCAGCAGCCAGCTAATTCGGAGCAGGTCTTAAATGGAAACAGGTAATGATATATGGACTGTTAAATATCGACCACGTTCCCTGGCAGATATTGCAGGAAATGAAAAAACGGTGGATCTTCTCAACCAGCTGGTAGAATCGAATAATCTGCCACACCTGGTTTTCCACGGTTCATCAGGTACGGGTAAATCATCAGCTGCCTTTGCTCTTGCACATGATCTCTATGGAACTGAATACGAACGAAATTTTACATACTTTAATGCTTCTGATTTTTTTGATATGGGTAAAAGATATATTGTCCGGGATAAAAGGTTCAGACGTATTATAGGTACCGATGATCCAAAAAAAGTGAGAGTTAGTGTCATTTCCATCTTCAAACAGGTTGTCAATGAATATGCAAGTATGAGTCCTATTGACCATGACTACAAGATCATTTTCATTGATAATGCAGAATCTCTGGATTCAAATTCACAGCATGCCCTTAGGAGAATCATGGAAAGGTATACATCGGCCACCCGATTCATTCTTGCTACAACCCAGCCTTCAAAATTGATATCACCTCTCAGATCGAGAGGACTGCAGCTATACTTTTCCCATGTACCTGAAAAGAAATTCATTGAACACATGGAAAACATTGCACTATCTGAAAACATGAAAGTTATGGATAGTGGACTGGAAGCACTTTTTTATCATTCTAAGGGGAATATAGAAAAAGGAATTATCACACTTCAGCTGGCATCTACATTCACTGATGGATCAGATATCAATCAGGAGCATATATACGAAGCAGTCCTAAACCAGGTACATGAAAACATAATTCCCCTATTTGAAGCAGCTATTTCAGGAAATGTTCAAGAAGCCAGGAAAATTATTGATACCTTACTTATTGACAGCGGGATGTCAGGTGCTGAAATAATTGAACATCTATATCATACCCTCATTGAATCCAATGAGCAGGACAGGGATATTGCCAGAATGATGACTGTTATTGCAATTACTGATTACAGAATGATCAATGCTGCCAACGACAGGATACAGCTGGAGAACATGATCGCAAACTTTTGATTATCCTAAAATTGACTAAAACACAGATACAATGCCTGAGAACACACACCAGAAACATCTTGCATGCAGAGAACTTCTTGAAATGGTACTTGATGGATCCATCTCCAGCACACTTGAGTTAAATGCTGCAAAGAAAAGGGTTAGCCAAAAATATAAATTACCTACACTTCCGAGTAATCCTGATATCACCATGGCAGGAAATGAAGCCGAACAGAAAAAAGCTCGGGAAATACTTAGAAGAAAACCAGTGCGTACCATCTCCGGTGTAGCAGTAATTGCAGCAATGACCTCACCTGCGCCCTGTCCACATGGAGCATGTGTTCCCTGTCCTGGCGGACCAGATTCACGATTTAATTCACCCCAGAGCTATATGGGCCAGGAGCCTGCTGCCATGCGAGCAATCCACCACAATTATGACCCCTATTCCTCAGTTACATCCAGACTCACGCAGCTTCAGGAGATCGGACATGACATCCATAAGGCAGAGCTTATAGTCATGGGAGGTACCTTTACCTCACGTTCACTGGATTATCAGGAATGGTTCACAAAGCGCTGTCTTGAAGCAATGAATGATTACTATGGTAAAGATTGGAGGGATGGTGTAGGTTCCGGCAACACTTTATATATAACATTGGAAACTGTCCAGAAAGCAAACGAGGTGGCTGCTGTAAGAAATACAGGCATTACCTTTGAAACCAGACCGGACTGGGCAAGAAAAGAACATGTGGACAGAATGCTAAAACTGGGTGCCACAAAGGTTGAGATAGGAGTTCAGAGCATCTATAACTATGTACTTACCAGAATTAACCGGGGACATACAGTTGAAGATACCATTGAAGCAAACAGGATACTCAGGGACAGCGGACTGAAGGTAGGATTTCATATGATGCCACATCTGCCTGGTATGAGCACTGAAAGGGATCTTCGCAGTTTCAGAACACTTTTTGAAGATTCAAGATTTATGCCCGATTATCTAAAGATATATCCCACCCTTGTTACTGAAGGAACAAAACTGTACGATATGTGGAAACAGGGAGAATACAAACCACCGGATGATGTACAGAGTGCACAGCTTCTTGCAGATATCAAAGAATGTCTTCCGGAATGGGTCAGATTGCAGCGTATTCAGAGAGATATTCCGGCACATCAGATATTTGCAGGTAACCGGAAAAGCAATATCCGCCAGCTGGCCAGAAACATTCTGGACCAGAGAGGAGCAAAATGCAGATGTATAAGATGCAGGGAAGTGGGACACAGAATATTACAGGGCAGTGAACCTGACCCTTCAAACATAGAAATGAGAGTTCAGAAATACCAGGCATGCGGCGGTACTGAACATTTCATTACATTTGAAGACACAGTCCAGGATCTCCTGGTAGGATTTCTAAGACTTCGATTTCCTGCATTACCCCACAGACCTGAACTTGAAAATGCTGCAGTTGTCAGAGAACTTCATGTATACGGATCAATGGTACCTGTTGGCCAGAAGGCCGGTGAGAGAGACTGGCAGCACAGAGGATACGGAACCGAACTGCTGGAACATGCAGAATCAATCGCAGAGGAGGCAGGCTACAACAAACTGGCCATAATCAGTGGTATTGGAGTCAGGGATTACTATCGTAAACTTGGATATGAATCTGATGGGCCATATATGTCCAGAGAACTGAATCATTGACCTAATATCAATTATTTTATATTGAAATCTATTTATATATTATTTTGAGTATAGTAATTCACTAAAAATAAGCTATCCGGGATTTAAATGTGTGAAAGCGAAACCATTGAGATGATATTAAAGAATCTCACAGAAATGAATGAAAAGCTGGATAAATTAATACAGCTAAAAACAGATATTAATGAAAAAAGTAATTCTGAAAAGGTTTCACTTGATGTGATGACACTGATATCACTCCCGGATCATCTGCGAACAACTGCTGCCACCTTATTTGAACTTGGAACAGCAACTGCGGATTCTGTAGCTGAAGTCACACAGAAGGAAAGAGCTGTTGAAAGCAATTATCTAAACCAGCTGGTCCGGATGGGACATGTCAGAAAACAGAGAACGGGGCGCAAGGTATACTTTTCCATCAGGGAGAACTGAAAATCCTGAATATTCACATAGATTGAAATGGTCCATAAATTTCTTTCGCATATGGAATGTTTTACCCGTTCCAAAGCCCTGCAAAACATGGGCGATAATTTGGGAGATTATCTAAAAATTATATGGGTCCGGCATTATCCAATACATATAGAGAATACAAATTTATTACGTAGGTGTTATATGAGCTTAACAATAGCGGTACACTCAAGCAAAGGCGGAACCGGAAAAACGAGTATTGCAATAAATCTTGCAGGAGCATATCTATCTGCAGGTAAAAGTGTTTGTATAATGGACATGGATTCAAAAGGACCATCCATGCACACATTCTTTGACCTCGATCCAGAATGCTATATAAATGATTATGTGCTGGGCAATTGCAGTACAGAAGAAATGATGCATAAGATTGACACTATAGACACCTCCGGAGAACTATATGTTGGATTTTCAGACCCTGACATTGCTTCCATAAGAGAGTTTTCTACAATGGACCGGAAATGGCAGACAAGGATCCTGAAAAGAATGATTGATGCAAAAAAGGATCTCTATTCTGCAGGAATTGACGTGGTCATTCTGGATACAAGCCCGGGCGTGGAATTCGGGTCAGTTAATGCAGTAGCGGTTTCTGATTTTGTATTAATTACAATCAAGCCCAATATGATATGTTTTAATAGTATAGAGCAGGTCATTAACGGAATATATTTGATGCTGGACAAGAAATGCGCTATTGTTGAAAATATGTGTCCAGCAGATCATTTTTCCAGGGTCATTTCTTCAGACCTGTTTGATATACCGGTAATGGAATCAATATCCTGCATGTGTGATGTGGCTTGCAGAACCGATGATGAAATACTTACCATAAACGATCCCCAGCATCCATATTCAAAGTCAGTGTTCAAAATTGCAGAAAAAATTGAAAAATACATTGAAGATTAAGTTTCAAAAAAAATCATTCATTTCTTCTTTTTTTCAGATTCTTCCTCAAGCATCTTCTTTACATCCTTTCTGATATAATCACACAGTTTTCGTTTTTTACTATTATCAGTTATATCTTCCACCAGGTGGATATGCATAAAAGAGGAATATATTATTGAAATCAGAAGGTACATAACCAGTGCTGCTACAAATGCCAGTATAAAACGTTCAATGGGATAGATGAAAATAACAGCACTGTAGGCATCCACAGGTATGTCCAGTAATATCTGGGCCATAATGCTTCCTGCCATATGATCGGACAATGCAGCAATAACAGATGTCATAAGTAAAATTGCGAAAGTATGGAATCCAATTCCTCTGGCATTATCCCATAAACGGGTGCGAACCAGCAAAAACAATATAAGAATTGCAATATGGAACCAGGGATAATAAAACACTTCTCTTCCAGCATCTAAGAGATACCATAAGAATATCAGGGATGTATAGATGAGAAGTGCGAT
The DNA here is from genome assembly GCF_000217995.1 of Methanosalsum zhilinae DSM 4017. GTDB lineage: Archaea > Halobacteriota > Methanosarcinia > Methanosarcinales > Methanosarcinaceae > Methanosalsum > Methanosalsum zhilinae. The sequence continues at coordinate 1,859,676 of NC_015676.1, forward strand.
TCTTTCTTTTCTTCTTATAATAAAACCTGCTACAACCGATGAAATCACAACATACAGCGGGGAAATAAGAAAAAATGTATGGTATCCCAGTCTCTCAGGACTGGTGATAAAATGGGCAGAAATTCCCACAAAGGTTACCATTCCTCCAAGATAGGGACCAAGTAGCATACCGTTTAGAGGACCAAACACAGCAGTTGAGCTGATAATTGCACTCTCAACTCCTACTACATGATCAAAATCAGGAAGCCAGCTTCCAAAATATGTCATGAGCAATGCAATTAACACATATATGATCTTAATGTTGCGAGATCTCATCAGTCTGTTGTGTAGTTCTATTGCCACCATCATTCTATAAGAATGAATCTTATAAATACACTCTTATCATGCTATCATTATTATGATCATCATTATTAAAATTTCATACAGAATCCTCTATCAATTAAGAATTTATCCCAATAATTTTATAAAGAACAATCTTTATATAGTAATTTGTATATACAGTATTCTAGTAACTAGATAATTTTTTTATATACATACATAAAAATGCTTTAAATATTGAAGAAACAAAAAGAGAGTGGTTATAATGAAAATCAGAGTTGTAAGCTCAAAGGAAGAGATCAATACACTTGGCCCTGATGAAGAAATTGTTCATCTCGCATTCAGGCCCTCAAATACAGATATCTTTTCACTGGTTATGAAATGTCCGGATGTCAAGGCACTCCATATCCCTAGCTCCTACAAGAAAACAATATCCAAATCAGCCCAGATGTATTTGTCAATGCAGGGTATTGACCTTCTTGAAGGCGATGTGTGGGGTCACAGAAAAGACATAAATGAGTATTCTGAAGTATCCAGAAATGTGTTCAACCGTATAATAGAGTTAAGATCTGAAGGTCTTGCTGAAGATGTAATAGCCGACAAGATGGCAAAGGAAACAAGACTCAGTCAGGATTTTATAGAATTCCTGATGAAGCACGAATGATGCTGATACCATAATAGATGGACAGCAAATTATTTTTTCAGATATATGATCTATATATCGACCTTTTTTCTGGAATTAGCAAAAGTAACAGTCATACCTCTATCAGCATATCTATATTAGGTTAATCTCCAACTATCTGAACTGTGACCTTTCTGTTTCTTGGCCTTACATCGAGATCTATCAAAATGATCTGCTGCCATGTCCCAAGTTCCACCTGGCCATCAATAATCGGAAAAGAGCAGTCCTGACCCAATAGAGCTGCTCGTATATGAGAGTGACCGTTCCCGTCATGCCAGCGCTGGTTATGAAAGTATTCAATATCCTGGGGAGCTAGTCTCTCAAGTGCATCCTTTAGGTCGGTTACAAGACCCGGTTCATATTCCAGAGTAGTAATAGCTACTGTGGAACCTGGAGTAAATACCAGGACTATCCCGTTCCTGATACCGGATATCCCGACAGACTGAATCACGTCAGAAGTAATGTCCCTGATGTCATTATTTCCAGATGTTTCATAGTTCAGGCTTGCAGTCACTGCAGACATTTTGATCACTTACTCAGGGATATTGGCAAGTTTTATGCCAACTACCGTAGTGACAAGTATAAATGCCAGCAGTGAGAGAACAAAACCTATGTTCTCCTGTGGGATGTTTGCCAGATTAACCGCTATCAGCAGCACAGTCAGAAGCAAAACCATGCCTACAGATGAGAGTATTTCAATATGCTGTTTCTTCATTGTAGAATACAATAGATGATTTACTACATCAATTTAACGCAGCTGAGAATGACAAATCTTAAAAGTGATATCTCACATCTATGAATCCAATTAGTGATGGAGCAATATGACAGAGTTCGAACGACTGCTGGTACAATCATTTAACCTGTTTTTTGAAAAGAACAATGTAAAGGGAATTGCATACAGGATCAAGCAGCACAGATTCACTCATCAGTACCTGGACATACTTGTAGATTCACTTCACCCGGATTATTATATAGGAATAGAGTGCAAGAGCATATCTGTCAAAAAGGGTGCTACTGCACTCTACTTTACCCAGCACTTTACAACCGATAAGAACGGAACACATCAGATCGACAGGATATCAGATTTTCTGAAGCGATCAGGCAGGACAGGATACCTTGCAGTAGAACTTCGCATGGGAGCAGGCAGAAGCAGAAAAGCATATGTAATTCCCTGGACGCAGCTTAGTGAAAAGTTCATATCAGAGGACTCAGTAAAACTATCCATTTCTGAGATTGAAGATTTTCCAATGATCGAAAGAAACGGAGGAAATTATATAATCGATCCTGCAGGGTGGAAAAAGGGAACACGTATACTTGAATAGGTGAATAACCAATGTCCAATACATATCAATACATGAAACAGAGAGCCAGTAAATGCGCTGAGAAGATCAGGAATCAACAGGCAGTGCATGTGGTCTCACATATCGATGCTGATGGCCTGACCTCAGCAGGAATTATCTGCAGGGCACTGGAGCGTGCCAATATTGAATATTCAGTACAGTTTGTAAAACAACTGGATGAGATGATAATCACAAAGATCGCTGACCAGAACCCTGAACTGGTGATCTTTACAGATCTTGGAAGCGGAATGCTTGAAACCATAGAAAACTGTGGAATCAATGCAATTGTATCTGATCACCATCATCCAAAGGGAGACACTGAATTTCATCTGAACCCACACCTGTTTGGAGCAAATGGATCCAGTGAACTGAGTGGTTCAGGAACAACATATATTCTGGCATCACAGATGGGAGATAATACCGATCTTGCAGACCTGGCAATTGTTGGTGCTGTGGGAGATCTACAGCATGTGAAAAAAGGAAAACTGACCGGATTAAACCGGGAAATACTTGCAGAGGGCGTGAAGATAAATACACTTAGCTGTGCCCGGGACATTACGCTATTTGGTAAACAGACAAGACCTGTATTCAAACTTCTGCAGTTTGCTTCAGATCCCTATATTCCAGGTCTTACAGGAAATGAGGATGGGTGCATCGAGTTTCTTGCAGGTATGGATTTACCCCTTGGAGGTGATGAGAGATGGAGACGGTGGATAGATCTTGAAAGAGAAGAGAAACAGAAGATCGTTTCAGCACTGTTCCAGCATTCACTTCGTGCAGGAGTTGAACCTTACAAGATCGAAAGACTTGTAGGAGAAGTATATACCCTCCTCAATGAAAGAGAGGGTACAGAGATGCGTGATGCCTCAGAATATTCAACCCTGCTCAATGCAACTGCACGTTATGATCATGCAGAAGTGGGACTTGCAGTATGCATGGGTGACAGGGAACAAGCTTACGAATCAGCCCGCAGGCTCCTGAGCGAACACAGACAGAACCTCGTTCAGGGGCTGCTTTTTGTAAAAGAAAACGGAGTTATACAGCTCAATAACCTTCAGTACTTTGATGCAGGGTCCAGTATCCGGGAAACGATCGTTGGAATCATTGCAGGGATGAGCACCTCAATTGTTGATAACAGAAACCTTCCGATCATAGCCTTTGCAGATACTGATGATGGAGTAAAGGTCTCTGCAAGGGCAACACAGGATCTTATACGTAAAGGAATAAATCTGTCCAGGGCTCTTTCACAGACATGTGAGGAAATCGGAGGCAGTGGAGGAGGACATGATATTGCAGCAGGCGCTACCATCCCCTCAATTCTTAAAGAAGAATTCATAACCAGACTGGATGAGATAATAGGAGCCCAGATATCTTCAAAAAGAGGTTCCTGATAGAGGATGTTCAGAAATATATAACAAAAAGATCATTCATTCTCAAATTATATGATTTCCCCTATGGGCCTCATCTCATCAATGCCGATCAGAGTGGACATGGCATTGGTACGTATGTATATTCCACTCTCCTGAACCACTGCCATCGGATTGGTTCCCCCTATCACAACAATTCCAAAATGATCCCTTTCAACTGATACATCCAGTATCCTGGTATTGGGTTCACCGACCTCAAGTATTCCGCTAATACCTGCATCCATCATATCAGCAAGGACGCTTTCAACCTTCTCCCGGGCAATCATGGGAGCACCTCTCAGGTTTGCCAGTATCTTTCCGGAGCCGGTCCTGAGCATCCGGGTAACAGAGGTTACCTCCTGGGACATGAGTACTTCCAGGGGATCTATTGTTGTACTGGCATACCTTAAAACGTCAGTAAATCGTACCGGCATACCATCTCTTATCTGAACAAGTCCCCCAAAGTGAGGCTTTACAAGGACACCGGATTTGAGAAGTATACCATCAATGGTAATACTGCACACCGTAGCAATTCCAGCCATACCTTCCTCAATCCTGTAGCCTGCAATGGTATCCCCGCAATGGAGCATTTTTACATAGGGACTGACTGCAAGTCCACTGGAAATGGTTGTTTTAAAAATGTTCAGCACATCTTCAAGATCTTCCTCCCTGAAAAGAGATAGATTAACTATAAGATCTCCATCCCCGGACTTTGGATCAAATGTAGTTCTGTACATCAGATCCTCAATCTTGCTTGATGTAAACTGAAGTCTGTAACCCTGGTCCTGCATACTCGTACCTCAGATAATGTATAGATTACCTGAGTACAGAGACCTTCATATAGTTTACCATATTCTGATGATCTAATCAAATTATATACTGGTGATCACAGATATTTAGTACATTCTTTCAAAAATCTCAGTATAGTTCTGGGGCGATCTGAGAAAATCAAGTTTTTCAATATCATTCACCAGTTCGTACATGTCATGACCTTTGATAAGCCCGAATTCCTCCAGATCTTGCGGACTAAGGTACCTGCTATCAGGTATGTGCCTGTATTCAGTGTTTCTGATAAATCCCGTCTTTATAAGATAATAGGCTGCACCCCTGCATTTTTTTATAGAATCATATACCGATGAAAAATCACTGCAAACCCAGTTAGCCATTTTCAGGTCAGCATCAGACTCATTGACAGTAACATGGCCATAATAGGGTGGAACTACAACTACATCACCCGGTCCGGCATGGATAATGATCACATCTTCGATCATGCGGTCATCATTTTCATTTTTTCTTTTCTGGAGCAGGTATGTAGCATTTCCCTCCAGTACCTGATAAACTTCCGGATATGTGACATCACTACCTTGAACTTTCGGGTGATAATGACCTGCAGTCTTGATATACTCAATACCCAGCAAACCTGATGGTATTACGGTGATATCATATCTTAAATGATTTTTCTCCATGATCTCAAGATCATTATCAGTTCTGTAGAGATTGCGGTACATATAGTACAGTTCAGTATTCTCAGCTGATTTTAGCCAGCTCTGGTCGTATACAACGTCCTGCATATCATAGAGCATTCTTACATCAGCATCCCTGCTGATATTTCCAAATTTTAGTTCATTTACCATTGTCTAACCCCTTTATATCCCACTTTTTAGTAAAGCTGTCTGATCTTTAAAGAATCATTTGAACTTAGTTTAGAGATTTTGTGTATTAAGTGTTACTATAAATAATATCTTCAGTACGCATATCCGTGCATTGATCTGGACTAAAACAAAAATTAATTTTTCAGATAAGCCAGGATCTGTTCTGCCAGTTTTCTACTTATCCCTGGAATGCGGGCCAGTTCCTCAACAGAGGATCTTTCAATCCTATCAACCGACCTGAATTCTTGAAGAAGAGCTCTTTTTCTGTTCTTTCCAATACCAGGTATACTGTCAAGTCTTGAATGTGTCAGCTTTGCAGCTCTTTTTCTCCTGTGAGCCGAGAGTGCAAACCGGTGAGCTTCATCCCTGATCCTCATCAGCAGGGTACGTGCAGAAGACGTGGAAGGAAGATTCACTGTTTTAGAGCTGTCAGGCAATACTATTGTCTCGAATTTCTTTGCAAGACCAATGACCTGAATATCAACTCCAATTTCATTAAGCGATCTGCAGGCTGCCTGTACCTGTCCTGCCCCACCATCAATGAGCACAAGATCAGGCAAATTCCCACTCTTTTCCACAATTCCTGAATAGCGCCTTTTTACAACCTCTGCAATCATAGAAAAATCATCCGGACCCTGCACACTTCTTATATTGTACTGCCTGTATTTACCATTCAGAGGATTGCCATCCTCAAAGACCACTACTGAGCCTACTGCATCTGTACCCGATATATTCGATATATCGATACCCTCAATATGATACGGAGGTGAGGGTAGTGAGAGAACACTTTTCAGCTCCTCGAGAGCTTGTCTGATGTACTGACCTGAATCTGCACCTTGTCTGGCCTGTCTACCAAACATTAGTGCATTCTTTTCTGCCATTTCAAGCAGTTTTTTCTTGTCACCTTTTACAGGAACATGGATGCGAACATCTTTTCGCCCTTTTCCGGAAAGCCATTTCTGGATCAGTTCTTTTTCAGGAATATGGAGAGGTACAAGGATCTCGGATGGAACCGGAGAATCCTGATAATACTGTTTAATAAATTCAGCCAGTACTTCACCTGAAAATTCTTCATTTTCAAGACCTGCTAGTGAAAAATCCGCCTTTCCAACGATATTTCCTTCCCTTACATAGAAAAGCTGGACATATATATTTCCTGCTTCAGAAATGCCTGCTATCACATCCCGGTCATCCCAGCCACTGGTTGTTATCTGCTGATTTGATATTTCCTCAACTGTTATGATCTGATCCCGGATCATTGCAGCAGATTCATATTTCATCTCAGAGGAAAATTGATTCATGCGCTCCTCCAGCCTGTGGATCAGACTGGACGAATCTCCCTGGAACAGTTTCACAACCTCGCCAACCATTTCCTGATACTCCTCCTCGACAATTTCACCTGAACACGGTGCAAGACACTGTTTTATATGGAAGTTCAGGCAGGGACGGGTATACCTGTTATCTGCACCTATCTTCTTTTTACATCTTCGTATTCCAAATATTCTGGCAAGGATATCAAGGGTTTTTCTAACCGGTGTGACATTGGTATAGGGACCAAAGTACAGTGCACCATCATCAAGCCTTTTACGTGTCAAAAATATCCGAGGATATCTGGAATTGGTAGTTATTTTGACATATGGATAACGTTTGTCATCCTTGAGTCTTACATTATATCTGGGACGGTGTTTCTTGATCAGATTGGCTTCAAGAATCAGGGCATCGATCTCAGTGCCTGTAACAATATAATCCACATCAGCGATATTCTTAACAAGAACGCGTGTTCTTGGATGGTGATTCTTCTGAGACTGGAAATATTGCCGTACCCTTTTTTTCAGTGAAAGGGCCTTACCTACATATATTACGTCCCCGCTACTATCTTTCATCAGATAGACACCGGGTTCATCGGGAATCCTGTCAGAAATCTCTGAAAATAGACTGTTCAAGTAGACCACTTATATACTTATTTCCCATCAAAGGCATTCCTTACCAGTTCAGGATATATCATTTCAACAATGGTTTCAAGATTTACAATATCCTCACGGTTATACTCAAGCAGGGTATCAAGTGCACCATCACAGCCTCTCTCATGTTCATGCCAGAGACGAACAGCATCAAACCCGGTTATTCCACAGGTTTCATCACTTCTTGATATCCCAAGTTCCTGCTCAATTATCTTGAGTCCGCCTTTTAAGCCAATGCGTTTTAAAGGATACATGAGATCCAGATGAAGCTGATCGAATTCGATTTCCGGAAATTCTTTTTTTATAAAGGGAAGATCAAACCTTGAACCATTAAATGTTACAAGGTACCTGTACTTTGAAAGTTCATCTGCAACCTCCTCAATATTATCTCCTCTTACATATGCTCTGGCATCTTTTCCATCATAGATTCCAATGACAGTGATACAGCTATGTTCCGGAGAAAGACCTGTAGTCTCAATATCCACATAGGCTACAGAGTCGGAAAATGAATGGAAGGCCCTCCAGTGCTCAGACCCTGGCAGGGATTTTGCAAAAAAATCAGAATCTCTCGAATCAAGGCAACAGATAGAGTGTTCAATACCTTCTATTATGGTTTTTCTCTTGCCTGCAGAAACAGGAACTTCATGTCCCTGTTCAATAAATTCATACCATGTCCTTATACCACTGGCCCATATTCTCTTTTCAGTGGTCCTGCCAACGGACGGAATGTGTATATAAGTGCTTGGAAGCATATCCTGATACATAATTTGTTCCTGTTATTAATTTAGATAGAAAACCCACTAAATGTCTGTTTCCTGAAAGTTAAGTTCTTTGAACATGTGGTAGGCTGTAAAAAGGGGACAGCTTTTCTTATCGATTATGTTAAAACCATATCTGGAATATATTTTAGTATTTAAATAATCTCCGGTGAATAAATATATACCCTTACATTTATTTAATGAACTTCCATGACAGATCAGTGAATTGAGCAATTCACCACCTACGCCTCTACCCTGGTAGAAGGGCAAAACTCCGATAGCTTCCAGAAAAATATATGGACCATGCAGATTATCCGGCTTTCTGGCCAGCTTAAATATACTGTACATATTCCTGAATTTTACATATTTCAGCAACTGAAGCAGATGCATAAGAAGTAGTGGTGCCTGGGATACTGATCGCTTAAAGGGAAGCTCTGTGGAGACTGCACTTGCCACTGCAAATCCTATAATCTCATTATCAGCCATTGCGATAAAAACTGGATGTGAAACATCAATATATGAATTAAGTCTGTAAGACAGGGCTTTAGTAAGTGCCCTCTTTGCTCCTGGCGAGGTCAGATTATAGATGTGTTTTGTAAATGCCTCATCCGCAAAGGTGGATAAGAATACTTCGCAGGTTGCAGGTATATGAGATTTTTCCAGAGGAACGACTGAAATTTCATAACTATCATCCATAGACTTTAACACAAGGATTTTATGTTATTCAATCATATTAAAATGATTGGTGAGACAGGGATTTATAGATTTGAATGATACGATGAAAAGTATAAGGTAAATAATTTATACTGCCGTTTATTATTCTGATATCTAAGATTCAATATCGAAGTTAAACCTTATTTGTTCACTTGTTTAAAGTGGATATATTTCCGGAGGATTATAATGAAAAAAATTACAGTTATTGGAGCAGGTAATGTTGGTGCCACTGCAGTCCAGAGAATGGCGGAGCTTGAAATGGGAGATCTCGTAATGTTGGATATTGTAGAAGGAATTCCCCAGGGTAAAGCACTGGATCTCATGCAATCAGCCCCTCTTATGGAATATGATAGCCATATTCGTGGTACAAACGATTACAACGATATTACTGGATCTGATGTAGTTGTGATTACTGCAGGAGTTCCCCGTAAACCTGGCATGGATCGCAAAGACCTGCTTAAAATAAATTCGAATATAATAAAAGATGTCTGTACCAATATTACAGAATATGCTCCTGATGCAGTGGTTATTGTGGTCACAAACCCACTTGACCCCATGACATATCTTGCATCCCGGGTTCTGGACATGCCCGACAATCGGGTATTTGGAATGGGAGGTATGCTTGACTCCACCAGGTTTGCTACTTTTGTAGCAATGGAACTTGGATGTTCGGTCAAAGATATAAGTGCAATGGTCATTGGAAGTCATGATAATCTGATGCTTCCACTTCCACAATACACAACCGTCTCAGGGATTCCAATAACAGAATTGATGGATGAAGATACAATACAGGAACTTGTTGATAGAACAATAAACGGTGGAGCTGAAATTGTTAAGTATTTCAAGAATGGCAGTGCTTTCTATGCACCTGCAGCATCCATAACACATATGGTGGAATCCGTGATCAGAGATTCGAAGAGAATAATGCCAGCAACTGCATATCTTAAAGGAGAATACGGATACGACGGAGTCTATGCTGGGGTACCTGCAAAAATAGGCAGGGAGGGGGTTGAGGATATAATCGATCTCAAACTTAGTGACAAACAGAAGGAATTACTTACAAAATCAGTGGTAAATATTCAGTCAAGCATAGAACTGCTGGAATTGGAGTAAATATTTAACAAATAAATTCATAAACTATATGTTTATTAATGACTGGTATATACGTAATAAAGAAATAATAATGAAAAGCTAAATTTTGCCAGGGGATATAATGCTCATAGAAATAACATCGCTTTTTGGACTGAATGTATATACTAATTCAGGAACTTATGTTGGAAAGGTCAGTGACATTGTACTTGACATAAACGAAAGGAAGGTCAGAGGTATTGCAATATCTGAAGTAAACAGGGACCTGTTCGATGTACAGGGGAAAGGAGTGATCATACCATACAGATGGGTGATAACTGCCGCGGATATCGTACTGATCAGAGATATCTTTTCAAGATTCAAAAAGAAAACAAAGGCTGAAGAGCAAGAAGCCTGAATCCAACAATTATATGAAAATACGTGAGATATATGCAGATATCCGGTGTTTGCCTCCTGTGATCGTGCGAATTGATGGTAGAAACTTTAAAAAGACACTATCACAATTTGGATTCAAGAAACCTTATGATAAAAGGTTTTCACAGGCAATGGCAGATTCTGCAGAACTTTTTTTTAAATATAGTGGATTAAATCCCCTCTTTGCCTATACATTCTCAGATGAGATCAGTTTTCTGTTCACTGAACTGGAATTCGATGGAAGGATAGAGAAACTGGATTCAGTCATCCCGAGTTATATAAGCAGCGCACTGGCAATAGAGCTTGATCTTGAGAGACCGGTCGCCTTTGATTCCAGAATAATTCCTTTAAACCAGAATAATATCCAGGAGTACCTGATATGGAGACAGAACGAAACATGGAGAAATTTTGTAAGTTCCTATGGATATTATACAATGCTTGAAGAGGGAATGAGCCCTGATGAAGCCTCTTCATTCCTGAAGGGAAAAAAGTCGTCTGATATTCATGAACTCATGTTTGAAAGAGGTATCAACCTTGCAAAGCTCCCTCTCTGGCAAAGAAGAGGGATTGTTTTGCATAAAGAGAGATATACTATTGAAGGATTCAACCCAAAATTGAACAAAAGAACGCTGACAACACGCAGCAGGGTTGTGCAGAACTGGGATATTCCGGAGTTCAGTTCTGATGAGGGGACTGATTTCCTTCAGAAATATATAGGCCCCTCACTTTAGATTTTTTACAGCTAATATCTATATGTTTTACTTCAGATTCATGCCAGCCTGTCTGCTGCATGGGATGCTGCGTCAACAAACGGCATGAACACAATATCTGCTCCTTCAGTATAAAAGAACGAAGCATCAGCTTCATTGTGGGCTGTGAGTGCTATTTTCCCATCATAGCCATGTGAGCGCAGTGCCCTTAGAAGAGTGAGATTTGTATGACGCTGTGGTATTGCACTGACAATCCAGCTGGCCCTGTGGATGGGTAAAGTATCCAGAAACTCCATATCCTCTGCATCACCATACTGTACCCTGTAGTTCATATCCATCAGGTGATCAATAATCTTGGGGTCAAAATCAATTCCATATACCTTTTTACCCCTTACATGCAGATTCTTACCAAGATTGCTTCCAAAACGTCCCATGCCAAATAAAATTATATCCACATTTTCCAGGTCATCAAGATGTGATCTACCTTTAGAAGGCGACTTGCGTTCAAATATACTAAGCCAGGGAGCTAACCGATCATAGAGCTGGTGGGAGTATATTATCATGTAAGTGGAGGTACCAATCGTAATAAGACCCACCAGAGTGATCATACCAACAATATCAGTACCTATATGACCCAGTGTCAAACCAAGGGCTGCCAGTATCAATGAAAATTCACTGATCTGGGCAACTGTGAGTCCTGCAAGAAACCCGGTTCTCTTTCTGTACCCCATAAAGCCCATGATTGTCATCACAATAATAGGATTACCAATAAGAACAAATAGTGAGAGTATGATTGCAGGGACTATTTGGGCACCCAGTATGCTCATGTCCAGCTGGGATCCGAGGTGAATGAAGAAAAACAGCAGAAGAAAATCACGTACACTCACCAGCCGGGATCCGATTGCTTCGCGAAAATGGGTTGAAGCAAGAGAAACACCACCAAGGAATGCACCAACTTCCTTACTGAACCCAAGAAAATCACCAATTGAGGCCAGAGAAAGAGCCCAGCCAATTGCAAAGAGTACCAGGAGTTCCTGGGATTTTGCCAGGTGGCGCAGGAGTATCGGAATTACAAAAACCATCATTATACCTATTGCACCAAGAAAAGCAAAGCCGGTCAGCATGAGGAACAATACTTCCCTTACAATTTCATCATCTGCAGCTGTTCCTGCCCCCAGTGCAGATAATCCTATCATCACAAGCACCACCACAATATCCTGCACTATCAGGAATCCCACTGCAATTCGTCCATGGAGTTCATCAATCTCCTTTTTATCTGACAGCAGTTTGACAATAATAATGGTACTTGAGAATGTCAGTGCAACTGCTACATATATAGCAGATATTGTTGACAGGCCCAGTCCAGTGGCAATAAAAAAGCCAACAACTGATGTGAAAATCACCTGGCCCATTCCTGTTGCAACTGCCACAGGCCCCATGGTACGTATCAGATGCAGGTCAAGCTTTAGACCAACCACAAATAAAAGAATTGCAATACCCATCTCTGCCAGCAGTTCAACCTCTTCTGTGGCTTCAATCCACCCAAGGACACTGGGACCTACCAGAATACCAATCACAATAAAAGCAACAATTAGCGGCTGGCGAAGCCGCAGCATTATGGCACCAAAAACAGTAGCAAGCAGAATCAGAATAGATATCTCATAAAATACGTTTTCAAAAAAAAACATCAATTGATCTCCTGCGCCTCCGCTCTTTGCCACCGATTATTTCAAGTACTAAACAGTAAATAATCGGCTTTTTATATATAGTTTTATAGACAAAGCGTAAAACCCCTCAGTCTTTAGCTCAGGAGTAGTTCACGTTAATCTGATGTTACTCTAATACAAAACCTTATTTATCATTTAAAACATTGACTACAGAAGGTGATTCAATGGCAAAAGAACTTATGAGGATTGGAGTATCGCTCCCTGAAAACCTTTTAACAAAATTTGATAAAATAATTGAAAAAAGGGGTTATTCTTCCCGTTCTGAAGGCATACGTGACTCCATACGCAGCTATATAGCACATTATGAATGGATGGGTGATGTGAAGGGACGACGTGTTGGTACAATTTCTCTGGTATATGATCATACCAAAAGAGGTCTTGCCAATTCTCTTACAGATATCCAGCATGACTATTCACAGATGATAAAATCTTCAATTCACATACATCTGGATCATTCTAATTGCCTTGAAGTCATAATTCTTGATGGTGAAGGTGAAGATATAAAATCTCTTGCTGAAAAGCTCATGTCACTCAAAGGTGTAAATTACGTAAAGCTGCACACAGCTCCCCCGGGTGAAAAAATTTAAAGTTCTCGATAATCCTCTTTAATGGATTTTATTACTGATTGGCCCATTTCAGTCAGGTAATATATCTGAAAGCTCTTCTCTCTCTTTGAATCAATAAGTCCGGCATCTTTGAGGAGTTTTAGATGGTATGATAGAGCAGAATACTTGTAGTCCGTGATCCCAACAAGAACACATACACACAATTCCTGTATGTCAAGTGCTTTGATTATATTCAGCCGTACAGGATCTGATAGCAACTTAAATATTGCTGCTATCTTGCTCATATCCTCGGATAAAGCTGATTCCACTTCTGCAAGTGTTCTGTTATCGATCTGATAGTCACTGCTGATGCCTTTTATTTGTCTGTCCTGCATTGTGTCCATTCAATCCACTTATTTATAGCATTTAATTAATAATTTATCCCTTTACCTGAAGAACCGGTATAATATCCTTTTTCATAAGCGGTTATCACTGTGAAAATATTAAAATATCATTGAAGATATTCTATCATAGGGAGTAGGATATATGAAGAGTATAAAGTCACTTTGTCCGGAGTGTCATTTTCCTATAGATGGAAAGCTGTTTGAAGAACATGGAAAATTGATGGTGGAAAAAACATGCAGCGAACATGGCAGCTACAGAGATATATACTGGTCAGATGCTGACCTTTTTCATCGATTTGATAAATACTCAGTATCCGGAGATGGACTTTCCAATCCAATAACATCAGATGATTCACACTGTCCTGAAAATTGCGGAATCTGTTCAGCTCACAGGACAACCACTATCCTTGCAAATATAGATGTCACAAACAGATGTAATATGAAATGCCCTGTCTGTTTTTCCAATTCAAATGCAAAGGGGTATCTATACGAACCCAGCAGGGATCAGATCCGGGATATGCTGGAAATTCTGCGAAATGAGAAGCCTGTCAGGTGTTTTTCAGTACAGTTTTCAGGTGGAGAACCAACAGTTCGCAGCGATCTTCCAGATATTGTTTCAATGGCCCGTCAGATGGGTTTTATTCAGATCCAGATAGCTACAAACGGAATTGTACTTGCCAGAAACCTGGACTTTGCAAAAAAACTCCACCATGCCGGACTTGATACAGTTTATCTTCAGTTTGATGGTGTTTCAGAGGAACCTTACCTTAAAACAAGAGGCTTCAATGTTTTCCCTATTAAAGAAAAAGCTATAGAAAACTGCAGGAAAGCAAATATCAGGAGTATTGCCCTTGTTCCAACACTTGCAAAAGGTGTTAATGATCATCAGGTAGGGGATATGATAGACTTTGCATCACAGAGACTTGATGTGGTTAAGGGAATCAATTTCCAGCCAATGGCATTTACAGGCAGAGTTGATCAGGATACACGTGAAAACAGAAGAATCACCATACCTGACCTCATCAAACTGGTAGAGGATCAGACCGATGGTCAGGTTAACAGAGATGCATGGTATCCTGTTCCATTTGTTGTACCTATATCCAGGTTTATTTCTCTTATGAGAAATACTCCTGTTCCTGAACTGAGCTGCCATCCACATTGTGGTACAGGTACCTATGTATTTGTAGAAAATGGTAAACTGATACCTATAACTGATTTTGTGGATGTGGAAGGCATGACTGAATTTCTGACAGAAATTGTAGAGGAGAACAATGAAAATAATTCCAGATTGAAATCTGCATCATTAATGGCAAAGGCAGCCTACAGGATTCCAAGTTTTATTGATCAGGAAAAGGCCCCCAGGACCATAAATGTAAAAAAACTGTTCACCAACTTTTTTACAAAAGGGACGGTGGATGTAACCAAGGAGTTTCACAGAAATGCGCTTTTCCTTGGATCAATGCATTTTCAGGATATGTATAATTTTGATATTGAGAGGGTTCAAAGATGCGGGGTTCATTATGCAACTCCTGATGGACGTTTGATTCCGTTTTGTACGTACAACATCTTTTACCGGGATGAAATAGAAGAAAAGTTCTCAATACCACTTAATTCTGCAGCAGGAATCTCTTCAAGACCTGTGAGAAAGGAGACGACTGAAGATAAATTTTCCAAAGCGGTTACTCATTAAATTTTTTATGATGGTAGCCATTTTGCATGAACCATATAAATAATATAATACCTGTGGTATATAGTATATTTGTATAAATATTATAAATGAGGGTAAAAAATTACCTATGGGAGTGTATTTATGAAAAATATTAGATTAATTAGGTTAGTTGCTGCTATGGCAATAACTGTGCTGCTATGTGCAACATCAATTGCAGCCTCAGATGTGTACGAGACTGGAAACAGGGTATGGGATGCACAGGAAAACCTGTCTCTGACATATACCTGGACTCCGCAGAGTTATTCAGGATTCTACTATGATCTTGATACTGGCGAAGGATCTGAGAATCTTACCATCAGGCTTGACAGTGATACAGACAGGTCGATAGGTTCTGGAGATATGGAATATGTGACAAGACCTATTGATACGTCCTTTGAGAACAGAGACTGGGGTTCATATCAGGTAATAGGATTTATGGCAGAGAGATACTTTGCAGGATACACAGCAGACTCTGAATTTGCTGACAGGCAGATCAGTATGATGGCTGATGGACAGCTATCCAGAGTTCTAACAGATAGTGATGACCGTAGATCCTATTTCCCGGGGTCGTCAATAACCCTTGAAGACGGATATGTCCTGACAATTTCAGAGATTGACCTTGCAGGTAACAATGTCCTGGTCTCCTTGAGAAAAGACGGTGTTGAAGTGGATCAGGCAATAGTATCTGCTGGATCTGACTATGTCTACGAAACAGATGTAGGTACCACAGATGATGTTCCAGTGATAGCAGTCCATATTCAACAGGTATTCAGAGGTACTCAGACAGACGCTGTCTTTATTGAAGGGATATTCCAGATTTCAGAGGACTATGTAACTATTGAGACCGGTGACCGGTTTGGCAGAATGGAGATAAGCTCTGTGACCGAGAATGAGATTATGATGGAAAACCATGCCACAGTATCACTTTCAAGGGGCAGTACCATCAATATCATGGGTAATCTCAATATTGAGGTGGCAGATGATGCAGTTCTCAGGTTTGCTCCCTTTGTTGATATGAGCCAGCCTGGAACATATGAGCTGAGAGGTACAGTTACTGAACAAGCTTCCACCTGGACACCATTAAATTTTGAAGGCTTTTACTACAATATAGATGAGGGAATCGGAACCGAAACCCTTGAAGTGGAACAGCTGAGTGACCGTAGAATTGCTGATGAAGGACTTGTTTATACCAGTGTTCCAGAAGAAGTAAGTTTTGAGAGATCAGCCTGGGGCAAGTTTGAGGTCATTGGCTTTATGGCTGAAAAATACTTTGCAGGATATCCTGAAAATGCTCTCACAGATTCAAGGGTAAGTCTTCTTGATGCCGGTCAAATGTCAAAGGTCCTCATTGATGATGATTCTCGAAGATCTGTGTTCACAGGATCCACTCTTGCTCTGGAAGATGGATATACACTAAATATTGTAGAAATAGACCTTGCAGGTAACAATGCCCTAATCTCCCTGAGAAAAGATGGCTCTCAGATAGAACAGGCAATAGTGCCTGCAGGAAGTAGTTATGTATATGAGACTGATGTAGGTGCAGTGTCCGATGTACCTGTAATTGCAGTCAGGTTTGATCAGATATTTAGAGGTACTGAGCTGAATGCAGTATTCATTGGTGGTGTCTTCCAGATATCTGAAGATTATGTAAGTGTGGATGTAGGTGACAGATTTGGCAGAATGAGGGTATCTTCCATTACACCGGATGAGATCGTACTGAGAAATGACGGAGCAATGACCCTTACCCGTGGGGGTACCGTGAGTATCATGGGAGATATGAAGTTCAGGGTCGCTGATTCTCCTGATGTGCGATACTATCCTTTTGTGGAAGTTGTTACTCTGCCAGGTGATACTCTTGAGATAGATATGCCTGATGTTCTGGCTGCAGGATCGACTACCGATATTGTGGTGACTTCAAGAGGTGCAGCCGTTGAGGATGTTAATGTCAGATTTGCAGGGGAGCTGATCGGCACAACAGATGAAGAAGGTCTTATCAGATATGTACCACAGGAAACTGGAACTTTTGAGGTAAGAGCTGAAAAGTCCGGATTTGTCAGTGCAAGCAGAACAGTAGAAGTTGTATCTGCTGATGATATGCAGTATGTGGTATCTATTGACGTATCTCCAGATGTGGTTTATGAAGGGGATACCATTACCATATCAGTCACCACTGCTATAGATGCAGAGCCACTTGCAGATGTTGAGGTATTCTATGATGGTGTGCATATCGGAGATACTGATGAACAGGGACAGATTTCCTATACTGTTCAAGACCCGGGTGTCCATAAAATAACAGTGGAGCCTGAAGGTTACCTTCCTGCAGAGTACAGTTTTGAAGTACTGGACAGTGATCTGATGTTTGAGATATCCAATCTGGCATTATCACCAGTTGAGGTACAGCCTGATGAACCTGTAACAATCACTGTGGATGTGGAGAACATTGGTACAACATCCCATGAACGTGATATTGAGCTGCTTGTTAATGGAGAGGTAGCTGATACAAGGACTGTTAGTCTGGATCCAGGTGAGACAAGGACACTGGAATTTACTCACTCTGAAACCGAACCCGGTGACTATACCGTGCAGATAGGTGATGAAATAATGACCTTCACGGTAGAGGAGCCTGAACCGGTTCCGTTTGTAGGTATACTTGCATCCATGGCTGCAGTCATTGGGGCTGTAATTTTGCTCAGATGGAAGCAGAAAAGGTGAAATCAGATATGCCATAACCTGCAAAACTGGTTATGGCAATATTTTTTTATATCAAAGTCAATTAAATTCATGAACAGCTATATCTGTGAACTAATTCCTGAAGATTTTGAATACGCAGATCCACCACTCTCATTGGACTATGTGGTGAAAGTTTTTAAAAAATATGATCTTGAATTCATAGCCCATTTTGGTGAGGAACGCTTTTATGTATCACATACTCCGGGAGAGCCGATGATTCCTGCACCAGGTGGAATCTATCCCCTGGAAATTGAGCAGATATTTAGCTATATGGTAATGGAGAGAATTAATGTAATCCGGTGCAGGGATGGAAAAATGTACCGTGAGACTCTGGGAGAAATGCCCAGCAGGCTGGATATGTAGGCTCATATAAAGAACATATGATCAAAGCGTAAGCTCTCAATGCCTATTTAGCATCGCATCAAATCGAAGATTTAATGAGAGTTTCATGAAGCATGATAACCAACGCATATGTATAACTGCACAATTCTATATGTTTAATTATTAAGGGAGATTTTTTGTCAATAACTATAGAAGCATTTTTTACCGCAGGTACAATCGTTTGGCAAAAGATATAGCATTAAATGGTAAAATCATTTATGAAGAGATGATCAACTCCGGTAAAACTCACTTTCTAAACTATTTCCTATTGCAGATATTATTTTAATACCTGCAGTGTTCACATTATGGTGGACTTTCCTGTACATGGGAAAAACCGGCTGGGTTGTACGGGATCCTGGAAAGCTTGATGTTCTTAAATCAAGTAAACTGGAATCAGGTGAGTGAAGTTTGATTGACAGACTTTGATGCAGGTTCAAAGTTTGTCACTTTTCACTCGAGCAGTATCTCAACTCTGCACAGGAATCTTGTTACCCTGTTATCTTCCACTTCAACATCAAAATTTTTAATATTAACTCCTGTTATTTTGCTCTTTGATTTGAATATTGGAAGTTGGGTTGCTTCCTCTACTGCATTCTGTACTGCATCCTCCCAGTTTTGAGGTGATGAACCAATTGTCTCAATGATTTTTACAAATGTCATTTATATGCCCCGAATTTAATGATTTAACCATGTATAAGTGCAGGAAGACAACGTGTACAAACCCAGATACTTTCCATATTGTGTCTTGCAGGTATCAGATAACGCTCAGACTCGCCTGATCTGCACATAAAGCACCTTATAGACTCGTCTGTTTTTGCTGGCTGCGCTTCTGCCTTTTCCCTGTTGAATTCAATGGTATGTCTCTCTTCAACGGAAAGGGCACCAGTGGGACAGATCCCTACACAAAATCCCATACCATCACAAAGGTCTTCTGATACAATCTTTGCTTTTCCATCAACAATTTGGATCGCACCTTCTGCACAGGGTGCTACACACTGTCCACATCCATTGCATTTACTCTCGTCAATTTTAACAATAGTTCTTTTTACCATTTGATATTTCTCCTATTAATGATGTGTACCTTCAACTACCTCCATCCCTGCATCTTCAATTATTTTTATTATAGAATCTATATGGGGACAGGGAGGATATTTCTTCGTCTTCATGCAGGAACTTAAATGCACTGCACTGGCTCCGTGCTTTTTAAGTGCTTTGATAAGCCTGTATACTCTTCTTCCAGGACAACCACCACAGGTAAAAAAGCCTATAATTTCGTCCTTTTTGTCGTACCTATCAAAATGAACTTTTTTTTCATTGAATGCTTTAAAGCATCCTGTGCCAGGACACACCTCAGAAACGGTTTCACACCTGACAACTGCAATTTTCATACCTGACCTGCTGGTTGAAATACGATACACCTCTTTGTATTATTTCACATCGCTGTGAACTTTATTAATATATTATCTGAAGAAAATATATACTTTTTCAGATATTATCAACATAATATTGATAAAAAAATATGAAAAAAAGACGGGACCTGCAACATTTCAGGTCCGTGTTTGATCTAAACTGGCTATATCTGCGAGCCTGATCCCAAGTTCCCGGCATGCTTTCAGATCTTCTTTATCCGGTCCAAACTTTATCTGAATTCCCTTTTCAACGATCTCAACACCAGTATTTTCAAGTTCGCTTTCTGCAAACTTCACACCTCCACCACCCCATCCGTATGATCCAAAGACTGCTGCTTTTTTGTTTTTTGGTCTCAATCCTTTCAGATGTGTGAGAAAACCTGCAACTGAGTGAAGAGGCCCATTGTTGATTGTTGTGGATCCTATAGCAATGACCGGTGCTTCAAGTATTTCCCTTATTATCATGCTCCATTCATTCTTTCGAAGATGAAGAAGCTGTGCTTCTATACCCTTTGAGGTAATACCTTCAACAACTACCTTTGCCATCTTTTCAGTACTGCCCCACATACTGTCATATATCACAAGCACCTTTGGTACAGTTTCACCTGATGCCCATTTGCGGTATGCATCAATTATCTGCCCCGGGTTGTCTCTCCATATAATTCCATGTCCTGTTGCTATCATATCTATCTCAATGTTCAATTTTTCAACCTTTTCCAGTAAATTGAACACAGGCTTGCTAAAAGGCATCAGAATATTTGCATAGTATTCTGATGCTTCCTCAAGTGCATTATCAACTTCATCATTGAACCTGTGGGATGAAGCCAGATGCTGGCCAAATCCATCGTTTGAAAACAGGATCCTGTCTTCCTTAAGATAGGTCTGCATGCTGTCAGGCCAGTGAAGCATTGGAGTTTCAATAAACGCAAGTGTACGTTTTCCAAGATCCAGTTCATATCCAGTATCTACCACTTCAAAATCCCAGGAATCACAACCATAGGGCCTGTAATACTGGCAGAGTCCATCTTTTGCGCGTTTTGTTGCAAATATTTTAGCATTCTGATTCATCTTCATAACTCTGGAAAGAGAACTTGAATGATCAGGTTCTACATGATTTGCTACCACATAATCGATTTTTGCCGGATCCACTACCTTTTCTATACGGCTGATCATCTCATCTGCCAGATGATCCTTGACTGTGTCTATAAGGGTGATCTTATCATCAAGGATCAGATATGAGTTGTATGAACTGCCTTTAGGGGTTGCATATGCATGAAAATCGCGCAGGTTCCAGTCAATCACCCCTACCCAGTATATATTCTCTGAAATTTCCACAGGATAGTATTCATCTTCCATATTGCTGATTCCTCTCTATACCTGAATCATGTCTGCATTCTAAACTCTGTTGCATATTCCAGAAATCCGTCTATAATCTCGTAATGACCCTTTTCAAATTCTGCAAGCTTTTCGAAAAATTCACGTCTTTGATCATTGGTTGATCTTTTTGCCAGTTCCCTGTAGAGATTTTCTGTTTTTTTCTCGAACCTGAGGGCAGAAAGAAGTACTCCCTCTTCATCCATCCAGTTATTTGAGAACTCCTCATCCAGCATTCCCTTAAAATCCGGAGCATCAGAGGCTACAGGCTTGAAATCGGCAATGTCATGGATATTGCCTACCTCTGAATTTTTTTCTTTAAAGTCCTTCAGATACTGTGCATGTTTTTTTTCCTCTCCAGCCAGATATTTGAACAGATCCTTTACAGCTGGATTCTGGATCTCCGATACTTTGTCCAGATAAAATGATCTTCCCTTTTCTTCCAGAGCAATTGCCATATCCAGAACATCCTCAAAGGACTCAAGATTGTCTATTTCTTCGATTACACTATCCATAACATCTTTCATATTTGACACCTCTTTTTATCTATTTATTATTTTAATCATGATCTTAAAAATTCTTTATTGTGAATGATTCATTTCATATTTGATTCTAAAAAGACCACCTGTAACTGATTGTTTAAGATAATTCATTCTGTATGCCAGTGAATGGTTCTGTTGATACCCCCTTCAAAGAAAACATTCTCACTATTATAGATTTATTTTCCTATATATTTAAATAGGTATCCGTTATACTCTGTAAGTATTAGAAAAGAAGATGTCAATCAGTCACCGATGAGTACTTTTTGATTACTGCACTGGATAATACTATTTACATTTCAAATATTATCACATATCTGAACAGAACATATATATCAATTAAGCGAATTAGAAAACTTTTTATTAAGCTGCTGTCATTAAAGACGGTGAATGGATATTCAGTTCTGGAATTTTCATTATGCTATTATCTGATCATGAGGTGAGATTATGAATACAATTAAAATTGCAATTGCGGGTCTTGGCAACTGCGCAAGTTCATTAATACAGGGGATTGAATATTATAAATCTAAGAACTCCGAGGATGCAATAGGGCTAATGCACTGGGATGTTGGTGGCTACAAACCATTTGATATTGAAGTTGTGGCTGCATTTGATATCGACAAACGTAAGGTTGGGAAGGACATATCTGAGGCAATATTTGCACCTCCAAACTGTACTACTGTATTTTGCAGCGATATTCCCAAAAACGGTGTGAAAGTTACCATGGGACAGATCATGGATGGTGTATCCGAGCATCTGGAAGATTATGATGAAAAGTATAAATTTGTTCCTTCAGATGAGACGGAATCCACAAAAGAAGATGTTGTAAATGTTTTGAAGGGCTCAGGTGCTGAAATATTGCTCAATTATCTGCCTGTTGGATCAGAACACGCTGCCAGGTTCTATGCTGAATGTGCGTTGGAAGCAGGTGTTGGATATATTAACAATATGCCTGTTTTTATTGCAAGTGATCCTGAATGGGCTCAAAAGTTTGACAAAAAGGGGATACCTATTATCGGGGATGATATAAAGGCACAGCTTGGTGCCACAATCACACACAGGACACTTGTGGATCTGTTCCAGAAACGTGGTGTTCTTCTGGAAAAGACATATCAATTGAATACAGGGGGAAATACTGATTTTTTGAATATGCTCAACAGGAGCAGGTTATCCTCCAAAAAAACATCTAAAACAGAAGCTGTCCAGTCTATTTTGAATTCACGCCTTGATGATGAAAATATTCATGTCGGTCCCAGTGACTATGTACCCTGGCAGAAGGATAACAAGGTCTGTTATCTGAGAATGGAAGGCAAGCTTTTTGGTGATGTTCCGATGAATCTTGAACTGCGCCTGTCTGTGGAAGATTCCCCAAATTCGGCAGGTGTTGTCATTGATGCAATCCGATGCTGCAAACTGGCTCTTGACAGAGGAAAAAGCGGTGTTCTGTATTCACCTTCAGCATATTTCATGAAACACCCCCCTGAGCAATATTCAGATGATGAAGCCTACAGAATGACAAATGAGTTCATTGAAAACAAAAGAGATGATTGAATAGCGATCCAATAATGCTGGAAGATAGCAGATATGTGATCTATGGGATCGATTTTAGTGGCTCACAGCATACATGCAGCAAAATATGGATAACCAAGGGTATTATCAATGGCCCTTATCTTGAACTGGCTGATTGCTATCCTCTTGAAGACATAGCAGGAAAACATCCGCAAGACTGTTATAATGCTCTAAGGGATCTGATCACAGGTGCTAATGCATCAATATTTGGTATGGATTTTCCCCTGAGCGTTCCACTGTTATTTATGGATAAATTCAGTGACTGGACTGCATTCATCAAGCAGTTTCCTGAAAGATACAGTACTCCTGAAAACTTCAGAAAATCATTTTATTCTCTTTCCGGAGGAAAAGAACTCAAACGCATAACGGAGTCAAAGGTGAAGGCCCCT
This sequence comes from Methanosalsum zhilinae DSM 4017, assembly GCF_000217995.1. Classification (GTDB taxonomy): domain Archaea; phylum Halobacteriota; class Methanosarcinia; order Methanosarcinales; family Methanosarcinaceae; genus Methanosalsum; species Methanosalsum zhilinae. Next base: position 1,883,495 of record NC_015676.1, read on the forward strand.
TTTTCATCTTATAATCTTCGTCTTTTCAGACAGACATACTATGGAATATGCAATGTTATACATCCACTTCTGAACCTGAACGAAGCAAGGTTTCTTCCGATGCAAAAAGCAGATGTTCGGTTTCCATGGGTAATTGAGATATGCCCTGCATGTACTCTTAAAAAAGAAAAGATGTATCATTCATACAAGGGCAAGAGTGTTGATAAAGCTGGCAGAAGATCTCAAATCCTGGATCGTCTCATTAATATGGGTCTGAATGTTGAACCTGATTATGAAAGCAGGATCATAGATAATACGCCTGGTGATGCTCTTGATTCTGTTATTGCTTCAATGTCCGTCTTCTACACTCTTAAAAGGAAAAAGATCACCCAATGTGACAGATCTGATTGTGATATTTACAGAACTGAAGGGTATATATTTTCCTGATATAATCCGGTGTATTATTTTTTCAGTCCAAGAATATTGTATATCTCGTCAGGATCTTTGAGGACTGTAATATTTTCCATCTCTTTTAATGCTTCAGAATTTTTCACATCGACTTCTCTCATTTTGAGGTCCATTTCCCTGCCACTTGGTGCGTAGGTCTTCACAGTTCCTCTTACCTGATCCACTGGAAGTATGTATATAGGTGTGTCACCCTTTGCAGTCTGTGCTACAACATTGGTAACCAGAGTATCTGCAATTCCATGTACTATTTTTGCCACAGAATTTGCTGTTGCAGGGGCCACAAGCAGCATATCATAGTGACCTACCTGTAGTGGACCTGCAATAAATGGTGAATTTGGGCCAGCATCGGTCTTGAAATTTGGAAAATCCCTCTGGATGTCATCCCACATTCTGTACCATTTCATCACAGTTTCTCCTTCTTTAGAGAGAAATACCATTATCTCAATATTGGTCTGTTTCTTGATATCGACCAGTATCTCATATGTCTCGCGTATCAGGTCACCTGATCCTGTAATTCCCCATGCTATTCGTTTCAACTCAATTACTCCTTTTGTTAATAATTTCTGGTCCAGAGTTCAAAGTGAGATATTGGATGTGCACATGCCGGACATTCATCAGGTGCTTCTTTACCTTCATGTATATATCCGCAGTTTCTGCATTTCCACCTGACTTCTTTATCCTTTTTGAAAACGGATCCATTATCTATATTTTCAGCCAGTGCACGGAATCTGTCCTCATGACCGATCTCTGCAACAGCAATTTTTCTAAAGACCTCTGCAATTTCTGAAAATCCCTCATTCTCTGCAATTTCAGCAAACTTTGGATACATCTGAGAGTGTTCGTATTTTTCTCCCTCTGCAGCAGCTATAAGATTTTTCTTTGTATCTGAGATCACGCCTGCAGGAAAAGCTCCGTCTATTTTAACTTCTCCACCTTCGAGGAATTTGAAAAGCCTTTTTGCATGCTCCTTTTCATTATCGGCAGTTTCCTGGAAGAAAGAGGCTATCTGTTCATAACCTGCCTTTTTTGCAACAGATGCAAAATATGTATATCTGTTTCGTGCCTGGGATTCCCCGGCAAAGGCTGTCAGAAGGTTCTTTTCAGTTTGTGTTCCCTTAATTGATCCCATAAAATTCACCACATAGTAATTGATATTTAAATATTTGATATTTACTGTTCAATATCCTGTAAATGATTCCTTTTTTATCTTATTTGAAGCAACATCCATGTTCTTCAAAAGACTGGCAATGGATTTTACCATGGGTGGTGGACCGCATATGTAAAAGACACGTTCTTTATAGTCTGGTATCTTATCAGATATCATGGATTCACTTATACGACCCTGGCATCCTTCCCATTCTTCATCAGGTCTGGTAAGGGTTTCAATGAATGTGAGATTGGGGTTTATTGTTTCCATCTCCCTGAGTTCCCGGCGAAATATGCAATCATTCTCATTTTTATAACTGCTGATGAGAACTATGCTGGTATCAAGACTTTTGTCAGTGCAGTATTTGCAGATACTGATCATTGGAGTAATTCCAATACCTCCACTCAGCAATCCGATTTTTTTGTACTTGTCTTCGAAAACCAGTTTTCCATAGGGTCCTTCAATAACTGCCTTATCTCCGATATCCATTTGTTCAAGCGCATTTGAAAATTCATGGCCTGTAAGCTTTTTTGTAAACTCTATGTATTCTGTATCTGTAGGGCTGCTTGATAGGGTAAATGGCTTCCTGGCTCTTTTCCCGTTGATCTCAAGTTCGATTGTGATATACTGACCAGGTTTGTAGCTGAACTCAGATGGTCTTGGAAACCTGAAACTCTTGACGTCAGCACTTCTGTATATTATCTCAATGACTCTCTCTTCAAATTTCAACCCGGTAACCTCTCTTATTCCTTCATCATAAAATGCCTGGTAATCTCGATCATTCTGTCAATGGTTCGATACATGCTCCTTAGACCCTCTTTGTCCTCGGATACACCTTCTGCACCTTTATCCTTTGACCAGAATGTTGCTCCAAGATTTGATCCAAAAGACCCACCGGAGACCGGGATCATTTCATTGATGACATAGAAATTGTGCATTGCCTGTATTGCAGGTTCCTGTCCCCCTACCCGATCTCCTCCAGTGGCCACTCCTATTCCAATTTTGTTCTTGAACTGTTTTGGATTGCGGGCAACGACCGCACGACATCTGTCCATGATAGCTTTGGTCTGTCCGCTCAGTGTTCCCTGGTATACCGGTGTGCCTATTATCCATGCATCTGCCCATATCATCTTATCGTACAGTTCCACAAGGTCATCCTTAAAGACACACCCAATCTTTTTACGAATACAATAATCACAGTGAATGCAGAAATTTATATTTTTACCACTTGCAGAAAAATAATCGGTTGATACTGAATATTTCTCTTCTGCATACCTTAGTCCTTCATTAACGACATAATCAGTTGCCTTTTTTCTGGGACTTCCGGAAATTCCCAGAACCCTGATCTTTTTTTCAGATCCCATTTTGTTTTCTCCGTATTTTCTATTATCTTCATGATTAGATCATGTTTTTACATAAATTATCTGTTTCTGTTTGACCTAAAATATGCTGCTATACCTATTATAATGGCCACAGCAATAAACCCGATTCCAGGAAGAGGCTCATCCGGAATCTGTTCTTCCCGGGGTATATCTGGAGAAAAAATAAGATGTGTTTTTTCGGTCATTGTTATCACAGGCACCTCATAGGTACCTTCACCGAAGAGATAATCTATTTTTTCCTGGGAAGCTGATCTGTAGTTCAATCTTGCATCAACTGTCAGCCCAAAGGAAACATTTTCAGGAATCTCAAAGATATGCTCTTCATAGACAGTCCCTTCAGTTGGAATTCGCTGATCTGAAAGAACACCTTCAGCCCTCCAGAAATATGTTGTGGGTTCTCCATCTTCATCCTCCCATACTATGTTGTATATATAAGTACCCGGATCAATATCCCCATTTTCATCAACTGTTCCATAGCTGTAGATAACATTTCCTTCTCTGTCAATTACCCTAACAGTTGTCCAGACCTCTCTGATATCTGCAACTCCTGTGGGAATGGTGTGGCCTGCACCGGTATTTGTTATGGATATATTGGCAATTATAGTATCTGTTACTCTGGCGGTCTCTGGAGCATGGATATCAATCGTTGCAGCATGCTGCAGATTCTCAATTGCCCTGTCTCGGTGTGTGGTTGAGCCCATTATATCGGTTATGAAGGCATTTGCTCCTACAAAATAATGGATAGATACATGTTCTCTGGGTGGTGTATTTCCGGTCACTCTACCGGGATTTGCCTGAAACTGTGTAATTCCGGGCGTCATGTGGCAATCCTGGCATTGTGTGCCTTCAATAGCATAGGTGCTGTTTTTCCATTGCAGGTACGTGTCATCAATTACCAGATCACGGGTTGGATGAATAACATAATGGCATCCTCCACATATTTCAGATCTTGTCTGCAGTTCAAGATATTCAGATTCATGTGCAGGTGTTTCTACTGGATCCTGAATTGAACCCCATTTAGTATCTCCTGGAGTTACAATATAAGGCGCATTTCCAACTCCCACCATTCCTGATACACTGTGGCAGAAATCACAGTGTACTCCTCTAACTGATACTTCAGAAAGTGTACGATGTTCAAATTCTCCAGTAAGTACCCCAACAGGTGTATGACACTGGGCACAGTATTGGTCTGTAAGGCCATCAGTATCATGGCTTGCAATTTCAAATTCTTTTAGATAGAATGGATCTGTCTGAGCATATGAATGCATACTCCCGCTCCACTGGCTATGCAATACTCCATGACAGGTTGAACAGTGGCCAGGTCTGTCAAATTGTTCAGCACTCAATTCTGAAGGCTGTGTGGGTGTGCCGGCATTGGTCATACCTGCAGGTATTAATATGCTCAGCAGTAGAAATGCTGCCATAATCCATATCGATCTGATATCTCCACCCCCTCAAAAACTGAACTGGAATGGCCAGGTCTCCCATCTGGCCAGATCCCTGAAAAAATAAATATATTCTTATTATAGGATTACTCTTTGAGCAATTTGAGTGCATTCCTGCATGCAGCAACGGCTGGAGCACCTGATGTTATGAAGATGACCTCCATGGTTTCCATGATTTCTTCCTTTGTTGCACCTGCAGTGAGTGCGCTTTTCATCTGGGCTACTGTACATGCTTCACACTGCTTGGATGCAACAACTGCAAGAGCCATCAATCGTTTAGTTTTTGCAGGAAGTGCTCCATCTGAGAGTAATTTCTGATCACACCTATTGTATTTCTGGAGAAATTCAGGATCTACCTCTTCAAGGACCTTGAGTATATGTGGTGTAAACCCCATTTTTCCGCCCATACTATCCAGAAGTTCATCTTTGTCTTTGTGCATCATTTTATAATCCTCTTTCATCTGTATTCTATTATAATATAAGGTTATTAATTTTCATTTCAGTCAAATGCATCTACCATTATCTGATCCACACAATCTCTGCAGAGGAAACGAGGGAGGGGAATCTTGCATTCCTTGTACTCAGGATATTTTCCGGCTGATACCGGGAGCTCTATTACTTTCACATGATCCATACAAAGCCCCATTCCACATACGATACATACCGCAACTGCTTCTGTATCTTTGTTCTCTTCAAGACACTTGTAACATTTCATCATGAATAACACCTGTGAACTTAAGTGCGTACCTCGCAGACATTTTCCACGAGCGCTTCATGACAGGATTTGCATACTATTCTGTCAATATGCTCTATGTCCTTTCCTTCAAGATGTACACTATACTCCTTGAATCCAATAATTGGAATCTCTTCTCTTATTAGATGTTCACTACAAACACCTCTCCCACAGATAATGCATATTCCTGCAGAATCAGTGTCTTTTCCCATTTTTGCACAATCGTAACATTTCATTCTATCACCGGAATAAAGATCAATAACTAACCTGAAAATCATTTTATCAATTTCATATCTTCCCCGCAGCAGACAAGGATTCCACCGCCTACTTTAGTAACTTCTACTTCATTCCCACATATCTCGCAAACATATTGGTCACCTACCTTCATTAATCCACCTCCCTCCAGATTTAAGATCTATCAAATAAAATTTGTAATTTCCAGGATAAATATGTACTGGTAGACCATTGTAAAAAAGCAATATTTATTCTGGAAATACAGGTAACGATTAGTTCTTATTTGCTTTGAACTGCAACAAGTGACATTCCAAGCTTATCTTCCAGGTCATTGATCTTTTTTAGCTGGCTATCTGTTAGTTCAGCGGCTTTGACCATATCAGAGAATGCCAGTAATGTAATACCCATTTCCTTTTCAAGGTCTGTAATTTCTTTTATATTCTCTTCACTGAGTTTTGAAAAGCTCCATACCATCTTAATTCACCCCTTTACTGAATTTATGAGCCCCTATCGCCTGACTGGAAATTGTTTCCAGTGGACTAAAATAATATTGGTTTTAATGTTATATATACATTAAGAAATACTCCATCAATGCCCGTACCCATCTTTTACTTATCCTTGCCATTTATCTGGTAATCCATATCTTCTTTCATTTTTTTGATCTTTTTCCGGTTACGGTAATAATTAACAATAATGATCATTGCTCCAAATATAAGAATCAGTGTACTGTAAGTGAGTATAGATGGAGCAGATCTTGAATAGTATCCTACTGAAATAAACTCCCGGGAGTTTTCAGGATCATGGTCTAGTCTGTGCCATATAATTACATCTCTTCCATTCTCATCCTGAAACCTTTCATCGGGATCTGGCCTGGGATATCCAAGAACCCGGTTTCCGGTGGTGTATTTTTCTGGAATAACAACACGTACAATTTCAGGAGAAGTAAGTGTATACATGAAGTCCTGCTGACCCTGATCAAAAAGTGTGTATGCAACAAATCCTGTAACCGGTTCTTCAAAATCCAGATATATGTGCTCCCTTCCTCTTCTGATTTCTTCTGATACGGTATATTCAGTGGCTTTTAATTCGTTGATTTCGGAATCTTTTGCAAATCGGCTGAATGTGTCTACAGTAGGTTCAGTTGTATTTGATGGGGCAGCCAGTATAACAATATCTCCGATAGTATCCCCACTGCTTCTTATTAGCCGTTCCATTGGTATGATTTCTATTCTGCTGGTGCTTATCACCATGTGAACGATTCTGACAGTATCATTATCTGTGAGATATATACTGGTGGTGTTCTGTACTGTTCCAGGTTCAATGGTCTCATCTATGAAAATTTCAAATTCATATATGCCAGGGTCTGGGATCTCCGGATCTTCAACAGGCACCAGATCATCAATGCATCCGGCAATAAGGGCTGTAAGAACCATTATTGCCAGTATGCATACGGTTTTCAATCTCATTTCAAATCTTACTCAGCTTTCTTGAGATCAACGATTACTCCCATCTCATGGAGTGCTTCCTGTACTTCCCTGAAAGCTATATATATCTCCTTTCTTTGAGAATCTATCAATTCTACAGGCGGCTCTGATGCAAACCATATTTCTTTCTGGGTATTACCACGGGTTACCTTGATGCACGCAAGCATATCTGAATTTATCAGCCTGTAGATCGAATCTGAACCACCTGGAGTAACCCATACAGGATGGGCACTTTTAAGCTCATCACTAAATCTTGTCCAGTTGACCGTGGCTGATGTAGTAATTTCCAGGTCCATATGTGCACGCTCTCCGACTCTTTTTTCACGTAACAGTTTAAGATAATCATTATATTCAGTACTTGACTCATCAACTGATCTTACCTCTTCTCTAACAAGTTCCTGTGCAGCTTCTTTGAAGAAAGGTGCAAGGTTGACATTATCCGAAGGTTTTGTCATAATAGATACCAGGAAGAATGCTGTCCCACTAAGTGCCATACTGAGAATTACTCCATGCCCCATCAGTGCAGGATGTATTGCTTCAAGGTATGGAACACCCATGACCGGTTCTTTTATACTGTCAAGTATGGTAAATCCGATCTGGAGTGTAGCACCAATGATAATTCCAGCTATGGCACCCTCTGTTGTGGCACGTTTCCAGTATATTCCTCCCATCAGAGGGAAGAAATAGGATGCACTGGCAATAAAGGTTGCAATGTGGATGGCATGGATGATACTTTCAATAAAAAATGATGTGATCGTGGCAGCTATCACGATCAGAAGAACGCTCATCCTGTTGATTACCATCATTTCCTTCATTGTTGCATCAGGTTTTATGAACCTCTGATAAATATCCCGGGACAGGCATGATGCGCCTGAAGTTGCAAATGTATCTGCACATGACATGGCCGCTGCAGCAAGTCCAATAGCTGCAAGGGCGATAACAAACGGTGAGAATATACCTGATATGAACTCAAGAAGGGCAGGTTCTGCCTGAGCCATTCCTGCAGGATATCCAAGTTCCGCGATTGAAGGGTATATTGAATTGAGTCCAAGCGCTATGAAAGCACATGCTCCAAATACAATCGCAACAAGCAGTGATCCACTCACCATACCGATTTTTGCAGACCTTGCATCTTTTGCGGCCCAGATCTTCTGCCAGGGGTCCTGTTCAGTTATCCATCCTGGAATGATGGCAAGCACAAATATCAGCACCATTGGCAGGCCTATAGAAAAGGGATTCCACCAGTCAGATGACACACTGCCTGCTGCGTGAGAGAGACTTAGAGCTGAAACATCAAACAAAGTTTCAGCACCGTTTGCAGCTCCGGTAATAATTACTGCCATCAGTATAACAAATGTTGAAAGGAACATGAACTGGAGAGCATCTGTCCAGACCACTGCATGCAGTCCGCCAAGTGTCACATAAGCTGATACTGCCAGTGCAACGATCAGTGCAGCATATACCGGACTTAGACCAAACAGGACCTCAAGCACAAGGGCAAATCCCTTGATATCAGCAACTGCAAACAGTATCATCACAATAGTTATTATAATTGCAATGGGTGCCCTTATCTTGCTGCTGTACCTGTGCTCCAGCAGTTCTGGCTGGGTAATTGATGGCAGACTCTTTATTTTTGAGACAAATACAGCAATTATCAGAAGGGCCAGTATGTTTGGTGCAACAAAACCCCAGACTGACCCCATTCCAAGCAGCATGTAGAATCCGATCACTGAAAGAATGGCGCCTGCAGTCAGCCATGAAGCTGCAGCTGAGAACCCTATCCCAACTGCATGTACATCACGCCCTGCAAGCCAGAAATCCGTAAGGCTTCTCTGTCTTTTCGTAAAATACAATCCAATAGATATGAGTATTAATATGTATGCTGATAATAATATCAGAAAAATCTGGTAACTTTCCATGGTAAATCCTTCTGTTTTTATTTATTGAATAATATTTGTTCAATGAATTTCTGCTTAATGTAATTGTTTATTTGATTGGTATAGTGCTATTTTATCTTTTCCGAAGTATAGTTAACTCCGTAGTCTTCCATATTTTAGATATAATCAAAATTGTTATATATTGTTATGTTTTATCGAACATATCGGTTAAAATATTAATTTATATTTGGAGGTACAATACATGAAGAAAAATTTAGCTATTTTAGCAATTTTGGTTGTTGCTGTTCTTGGTGGCCTGTTCCTGATGCTCAGTGATTCAAATGATGAGTCTACTATCAGGCTTGCTACGACCACAAGTACCGAAGATTCTGGATTACTCAATGAACTGTTACCTGTTTTTGAACAGGAGACTGGCTATAAGGTTCAGGTCATAGCAATGGGAACCGGACAGGCCATAGAAACTGCCCGTAGAGGAGATGCAGATATCCTGCTGGCTCATGCAACCGATCTGGAGAAACAGTTTGTTGAGGATGGATACGGTGCTTATAGATACTCAGTTATGTATAACGATTTCATCCTGGCTGGACCTGCAAATGATCCTGCAAATGTTGAATCTGCAGATTCTCTGGAAGAAGCTCTAAGGTCAATTGAAGATCACAAAAGTCTGTTCAATTCCAGAGGAGATGATTCAGGTACACATATCAAGGAGCAAAGTCTCTGGAATGAAGCAGGAGTTGATATACCTCAGAGAGAGTGGTACAATTCCCTTGGTCAGGGGATGGGAGAAACGCTTATAACATCAAATGAGATGGGAGCCTACACTCTGGCAGACAGGGGTACATATCTTTCAATGAGCAAAAATATACCTAACCTGAAAATTGTTTTTGAAGGAGATGAAAGGATGTTCAATCCTTACGGAATAATCCCTGTAAGTCCTGAAAGGTTCGATAATGTAAATTATGAGGGTGCAAGTGCACTGGCAGATTTCTTCATCAGGGATGATGTACAGGAAATGATTGGGGAGTTTGGAAAAGATGAATTTGGACAACCTCTGTTTTTCCCTGATGCAAACCCCGAAGAAGCCAATGACTATAGAAGTGAAGGAAAGATTTTAAATGAAGAGACTGTAGCAGCATTCTGAATAAATTATTGCCGTGTGGAAATATTTATGGAAAATATACTATCAGGGGCAGGTGAAGCATTAAATCTTCTTGCTTCAATGGATCCCTATGTTATGGGTATTATTGCAGTATCACTACAGGTATCTGGTACCGCACTGATAATTGCAGCACTGATTGGGATTCCACTTGGAGCTTTTATGGGTTTGACTAACTTTCCAGGAAAGCCCCTGATAGTTGCTTTACTATATACAGGAATGGGCTTCCCTCCCGTGGTCATTGGTCTTTTTGTATTCATACTTTTATCATCAAGTGGATCACTTGGGTCTTTTGGGTGGCTGTTTACTCCATATGCCATGATCATGGCACAATCAATTATCTCATTTCCCCTGGTTGCAGGTTTTACTATGACAGCAGTAATGGGAGTTGACAGGAACCTCATCCGCCAGCTAAGATCATTGGGTGCAACTAAGACCCAGGCTACAATAGCAACTTTGCGAGAAGCTAGACTGGGAGTCCTTGTATCTATTATTGCAGGCTTTGGAGCAATCATATCTGAAGTTGGAGCTGTCATGCTTGTTGGAGGAAACATTGAAGGTGCTACGCGTGTACTGACAACTGCAATAGTTCTGGAGACACGAAAAGGAAATTTTGGTGTAGCTATAGCTTTTGGAATAATACTTTTAACAATTGCATTTATTGTTAACTTTGCTATGCTTCGGTTGCAGAATAAGGAGCTAAGAGGTAATGGATAACATCGATTTTGTCTATAAAATGAAAAATATTTCTAAAAAATATGATACTAAAACCGTATTACAAATAGAGGACCTTGCTATCAGAGAAGGTGAGATATTTTGCCTTGTTGGTCCCAGTGGAGCAGGTAAAAGTACCCTTTTGAGAATAATGAACTTTATTGAAACAACTGATACCGGAGAAATATTTTTTCTGGGGCATAAATACACACCCGGACAAACTCCACAATTAAAGGTCACAAGAGAAGTCACTACGGTTTTTCAGAGATCTGCTCTGATGACAACCTCTGTTTGGAATAATGTAATTTATCCCCTGAAAATCCGGGGAAGAGCAATCTCTTCAACAGAAACTGAGAGAATCAAACAAATACTGGATGACCTGGGCCTAGCAGATTTAATCAAACAGAGAGCTGATAAACTATCTGGAGGAGAGGCCCAGAGAGTGGCTCTGGCAAGAGCAATTGTTTTCAATCCTTCAGTATTGCTACTGGATGAGCCAACTGCCAATCTTGACCCTGCAAATGTAGATATAATTGAAAAAATCATTTCTAAGTATGTCCAGGAGAGAAAAGCCTGTATTGTTATGGTTACGCACAATATATTCCAGGCAAGACGTCTGGCAGATAGGATTGCCCTTATGCATAAGGGAAAAATGATTGAGATTAAGGAAAAGGATGATTTTTTTGAAAATCCCGAAGAAAAAATAACTCAGGATTTTCTCTCTGGACGTCTTGTGTTTTGATATGATGTATCTTAAGATAGATATATTATTAAAAAAATAGATAGGACTAAACTCAAGATATTTGGTATTAAAAACTCGTAGTTGATTTTAATGGACGCAAAGACAAAGGTATGGCTTAACAGAAATGGCAAACCCATCATGGGAGAGGGGAAAGCCAGACTTCTTCAGGCCATTGATGAAGAAGGATCACTTAACAAGGCCTGTAAAAGGACGAACATTTCCTATAAGCATGCATGGAATATGATCCGAAGCATTGAGGATAATAGTGGTGAAAAAGTTGTTACTACAGTCAGAGGGGGAAAAAATCAGGGTACCTTTCTGACCGAATGTGCCAGAAAACTGCTCAATGAATATGAATCATGTAAGAATATGGCTCATGAAACAGTAGAAGACGATACTTTCTGGGAAGGGGTGGGTCTCAGGATCACTGCCAGAAATCAGATTCCTGGAGAGGTGATAGAGATTGACAGTGGGGATGTCATTTCCAAGGTCAAAATCGCAATAGATCCGTCTCTGATAACGTCTGTGGTTACACGGGAAGCTGTGGATAAACTGGATATTAAAAAAGGAGATAAGGTGTATGCTGTTATTAAATCAACTGAAGTGATGCTGGCCAAAGAAGTTAAAGACAGTAGACCTTCAATCTGATCCACCGCTTCCTTTTCTATAAGCCAGGTAAGCGATCATCCCTGCAATAATGATTGCGACAGCTACACCTATAGCTATGTATGTATCTCTCATAGGCTCAGGAGGCAATACCTCAGTACGCACCCTTATTATATCTGTGATCCGATCATGACCATCAGTATCCTGATACCGTATCTGGCTTGTTATAGAATACATCTTAGGTATAGCAGTATCTAAAACATCCAGCCTGAACACTGCTACCTCGCTCTGCCCAGGTTCAAGGAGTCCAAGATATGCCTGGTCATCTGTGGTGCTGAAAGGATCAGCCACCGTGATTCTTACTATAGAATCCCTAGCAGGCATTTCACCTGTATTTTTGTAGGTTACATAAAGAAGTCCGTCATCGCCTGCATACAATTCACTTCTGACATCTGTTACTTCGAATTTTGCCTCATCTTTAACTTTCAAAGGCAGGGTTACATTCTGGCTCCTGACCTCATACCAGATTCCTATTTCCATATTTGTGACTCCAAGATCAGTTTCATCATCTCCGCTGACCTGTACATTTTCCTGATATCCATATAGTATGTTCAATACAAGGGGGTATGTACCTGAAGCTGCATTTTTGGTAACTTCAATATCAAATTCAAGAGGATTTGAGGTTTGCTCACCTGATCTGAGTGTCCCTGCCTCCTGAGGTCCTGATCTTACCTTTATTTCAGGGTGGGGTGAGGCAAGGATAGCTACAATTCCTATTGCTGTGGTACGCTGTGCTTCATATTGCATCTCCGTTTGCTGCAATTTTATGTCAAGATCACTTGATCTTGCATCTATATCTGACCTGAAACCTGTAATTACACCTTTGTTCATGAGATTGATATCAACCGTTGCTCTGTCTCCTCTTGAAAACTCGTTGTTTCCAACAATACTGGCAGAGACATCAGGGTAACCAAAAGTTGTGTAATAATTTTCCCCAAAATCAAAGTGCTGGGGCGGCTGGGCAACTGCTGGAATAGTACAGATTATAAAAAGGAATATAATTGTTACTCCCACAAATGCTTTCGTAATGTATGACCTGTTCATGAATACACCTTATCTTCTTTGTTTTAGTTCATAATTATTTGTAATGATCAATATTTCTTATTACACTAAATATCAGATATATTCCAAGAATGAAAATACCAATAAGTGCAATAAGTCCTGGGCTGATGCCTGCTCTTGTAGGCTCAACTTCAATTCCTATTTTCATATCATCTGAAAATTTCAGATCATTGTTGTTATCAAGATATCTGATCTCGGAATTGATATTGTATTTTTTTCCAACTGCATCAGACTCTGCAAAAACCTGGAAGTTAACTGTTCTTTCCTCACCTGGCTCCATGTTTCCTAGGTATGTTGTTGATCTGTCTGTACTCAGTGGTAGTATAGCAATAGTTCTAAGTATAGCATCCTCAGCTGCTACTTCTCCTATATTTTGGTAGGTTACACTGAGGGTTTTGGTGGAGCCTGGATACAGCTTTTCTGAGCTGGATATCTGTGTGATCTCAAATTTAGGACTTTCCTTTATTCTGATGGGAACGTACAGTGTTTTGTTAACATTTGTATAATGTGCTGTATGATCCATACCTGGCATCCCTATCAGTGCAGTCTGGCTACCTGTCATACGCGCCTGGCTCTGGTATTTGTAGGATATAGGTATTGAGAGGATGTATTCACCAGCAGGAGCATTGTTTGAAATTGTAATCATGAATTCAAGAGGATCTTCAAGAAGTTCTCCTGGAACTAGTTTTTCCACTGTGTGACTGCTTGTTGCAGGATCAATTTTAATGTAGTCTGTATCGGATTTCAGCTCTGCTTTCAAACCAATGGCTGTTGTACGTCTTGATTCATATTCAAGTTCCTTAAGTGAGAGTTCATGGGCCCCAGTATCATCACTGCCAACCCTTTTATCTGCCTTGAATCCGTAGAGTACTCCTCTGTTGACCAGGTTGATTTGAAGCATAGCAATGTCTCCCCTTTCAAATTCAGGGTCTCCTATCAGGGAAAAGTTGATGTCCGGCTCTCCATATCCTCTGTAATAGTTGGTAGAAAATCCATATCCTGGAGCCAGTAAATCATTATTATCCGCAGCCTGAGCTGCAATGGGCCCAGCTGCAAAAACCAATATCATAATAATCGTAATTGCAGCCAGTGAAATGTATATTGCTGCCTTTGAAATGCGATTCCAGAACCTCATTTAAATCAACCTTCCTGTTTTCAAACCGTATTAATATTAATTTCAGTCTCATGCCTGTTTTTTGCTGCTACCCTTCGATCTCTCCACTGATCCAGAACCAGCATAACTGCAGGAAATACAACAAATGTTGCCATAAGGGCAAGACCTACACTTATAACTGTAACCAGACCAAAGTTCTGGTTCATGGGGAAAGGAGATGCAAGCAGGGCGGAAAATCCAAACATGGTGGTAAGTCCGGAAGTTGCTATTGCTTTTCCTATTTTAACATTTGCCTCGTGCATAGCTTGAAAATGCGACATTCCTTTCTCCTTTTCTTCATAGTATCGTTCCATCATAAGTATCGCATATTCTGATCCAATTCCCAGTATAAGTGCTCCCAGCGTGGCGGTCATTGGTGTATATTCGATTCCTGTATAATACATTACACCACCATTCCAGCCAATGACCATCAGCATTGTGATCACAGGAGCCAGTGCCTTTACAGGATCCCGGTATATTATTAGGAGCCCAAAAAAGACAAGAGTGAGCCCAAAGAGTGTCATCAGCGTTCTTCCACTGGTCAGTGCAAATATTACTTCAGTGAACACAACAGGATCACCTGTTGCGGTAATCTGGACTCCTGGAGGCGGTGGCATCCATTTGAGATCATCTTCAATAATTTCTACAAGAACCTCCATTCCTTCAAGTCCCAGAACTCCAAACGCATCACCTATTTGGAGGTTGATGTGCATCATGGTTCCTCCATAGATATACATGTCCTTTTGGGCATCAGGCAGACTTTCATAGATGTCTTCAACCCGCTGGGATGAATCGGGAATTTTACCATTGTTATGTGCTTTTACCAGATGAACTATGCTGGATGATCCGTGAACATGGCTTCGCCTATCCACAAGATGAGATTCAAAATCATCCATCCACCTGAGCAATTCAGGATCTGCATTGTTATCAGTCATTACAATGAGATTTATTGAATCTTGACCACCCAGATATCCTCCCAGGCGATTAAGATCAATCAGTTCAGGCATATCCTGAGGTACAAATGTGCGTATATCAGCTTCAAGAGGTACATAGAAATCTGCATAGAGTCCCCCAATACATAAAAATCCTGCAATTGCAAGAATTATTGCAGGATGTCTGGCTGTGATGATAGATATCTTGCTGAGAATCTGAACCATCTTTTCATTTTCAATGTCATCTTCCTGTGATTTCTTTTCCCTTCGGGAAGGAATCAGGAACTTGAGATTATATTTGCGTGCAAATTCTCCTCTTCTCTTTCTGATTCTATGCAGTCCGTAAATCAGTGATACTCCAACAAAAAGCGTTGTCAGAAAGCACAGTGCAATTCCTATAAGAAGCAATTTTGCAAAGTCCTGTATCATTGGGACTGTTGATGTCAGGAGTGAAACAAAACCAAGAGATGTTATGATCAGGGCAATAAGCACTGCAGGACCTGTATGCTTGATTGTCTCAATAACTGCCAGTGCTTCATTGTCATTTCTGTGCAATTCTTCCTCAATACGGCTGTGGAACTGGATTGCATAGTCAATTCCAAGACCAATAAGTATGGGAAACGCTGCCATTGAAGCTGTTGTCAGTGGTATCTCCAGGTAACCCATGGCTCCAAATGTGTATATTATTCCAAGAAATACCAGTGGAAGTGGCAGAATTCTCCATCTTACATGCCTGAATACTGCATAAAGTGCGATAATCATGAACAGTCCTGAGACTATCAGCAGATTTCCTGTGGTATCATTCATCAGGTCTTCCATTGCAATATTGAAGGCGGTAAAACCAGTAAGTGTAACAGTGTATCCAGGGGGAAACTGTGCAAGGTCAATGGAATTTAGAATTTCATCATTTATTTGCCGGAGTTCATTTTCACCAACATTTCTTTCCATATTGATGTACATTATTGTGACACTTTTCTGGGGTATCAGGCCAGTTGTGTCACTGGACTTGAGATAAAATTCTATCTTTTCCCTGCTATCAGGAATTTCATATCTGCCGTTTTTCTGGAAATTCATTTCCTTTACAATCAATGCAGTGCTTGTGGTATCAACCACACCTGGGATCGATCTTGTAAGATGATCCATTCTATCAATTGCATTAAGAAGCTCAGGGTTGCTGGCATCTCCACCTTCTATCATTATTGGAATGGAGTGGGTGCTGAAAATATTAAGGTAGAGGTGTTCAAAATCCTGGTACAGTCTTGAGTCTTTCTCAGCAAAGGTTTCTGTGCCGGTTTCCATCTCAATGTACTGGGTTCCGTGCACAGCTACAACCGTCAGCAGTATAGCAATTGTAAATATAATGAGCTTATTATCTTCGATAAAAATTCCCAATTTTTCAAAGATATTTTTAATGCTGAACTCTCCTGCCGGCTGTAAAGAATAGATTTTTGATTATCAGGTTTTGATGTGTACTGCCCTAGATAATATACCTGTATTTAATTGTTACCAAAGAACAGAGTACAGTATAAATTATAAACTGAACTCATTTTCCAGATACATATATCCTGCAATCACTAATTTTGGCAGATATATATTTGATGACCAAATAAATATTTTGGTCAGAGAGTCACAGCGCACTGATGCTTATCTGCAATGTCCCCTACAGACAATTCCTGCAGCTATAATCTCAAATAGGCGCTTTTCCACCTGAGAACACTTTCCCTCTTTTATTTCTTTTGATTTCAGCAGGCCCAGTACCACTGCACGAAACATTCGGGCTACAGTTTCAGGTTCATCCATAAGTACACCGGCACCCTGCCATCTCCTGACAAAAGGTCTCATAAATTCAGATTCCTGGATATATATCTGCTTTAATCTGTCATCTGAAATTTTCCGGGTAAGGGAATCAATCACTTCTGCAAGCATTATCTCTTTTAATATAGGCTTTGTTCTGATGAGTTCCAGATTGTAGTGCAGAAAATATTTGATTTCCTTTTCTGGATCATCGATTTGCTGAAGTTCTTTCAGCAGAGGCTCAATTAGCTTTCTGCGTTCTTGCTGGATAATTTCCAGGTAGAGTTCTTCCTTTGATTCAAAAAAGCTATAAAATGAACCTTTGGATATTCCTGCCGAATCTGCAAGTTCCTGAACTGTTGTCTTCTGCAGGCCATATCTGCTAAAAAGTTCAAATCCGTATTCAATAAGTAATTTTTTGATATGTTGCTTCCTTTCCTGGGTAAAACCATTCATATGACAGTATATATCATCCGATAAACATAAAACCTGCTTTCATGTTAAATTGTTCATAAATATATACTATGAGTACAAGGAGTATAATTATGGAAAATGAAGATTCTGTAAAAGTGGGTAATGTTACCATCAAATGGCTGGGCCATGCAGGGTTCATGATAAAAGGAGAGGATAAGACCGTATACATTGATCCTTATTCTCTTCCTGAGTATATTGATTTTGAGGACAGGGCTGATCTGATACTGATAACACACGATCACTATGACCATTGCAGCCAGGAACAGGTTCAAAAACTATGGAAAGGAGATGCTACTGTCCTGGTGCCCGAATCATGTGATCTCCGATTTGTAGGTGATACTCGTACTGTAAATTCCGGGGATCATCTTGATGAAGAACTTAAGGTGAAGGATTTTGAAATCGAGATAGTGCCTGCATATAATATTGATAAACAGTTCCATCCATCTGGAAGAGGTGTTGGATACATCATTACGATAGAAGATATTAGGATATATCATGCAGGAGATACTGATTTCATACCTCAGATGAAGGAAATTTCTGCAGATGTTGCATTGCTTCCAATAGGCGGGACCTATACTATGGATGAGGAAGAAGCTGCAGAAGCTGCAGTTGCTATCTCGCCCAGGATGGTAATTCCCATGCATTATGGTATGATAGATGGTACGAAAGCCGATCCTGAACTTTTCAGGCAGCTGGTACATAGGAAAAATCCCGAAATTGAGGTTTCGATTCTGAAAGTAACTACTAAATAAGGTAGAGATAATCTATGGGTAGAAACAGAAGGAAAAAGAAGGCTATTATCAGAGACCTTGCATCTCAGCGAATTGAACGACTATTTAAGCTTGCAGAACTTGAGCATGCCAGTAACCCCCAGCGCAGTAACAGATACGTATCACTGGCCAGAAAAATAGGTATGCGACACCGAGTCAGTATACCTTCCCATCTCAGACGCAGAGTATGCAGGTGTTGTGATACTTTTCTTGTACCTGGATCCAGTTCAAGAATTCGTCTTCGCAGAAACTATATACTGATCACCTGTCTAAACTGTGGCAGGCATATGCGATTCCCTTATGACCTTAAATTAGAAGATAGCTGAGAAACCTGATAAAACAGTTTTCATCCTGCAAGGGCTGTTAGCAGTTTTGAGATAATATATGCTACCAATATCATCACCACACCACTGACCAGGTAGATTGTAATTGTTCTGATCACTTCATCTTTTTCTGCACCTGCTGTGATTCCAAAGATTTCACCACTGCAGCCCCCGCTCCCACAGCCTCTTCTAGATCTGTTATTGCTGTTTTCGTCAGATTCTGATCGGGTTACTGTCGGCAGTACTTTCATGATAGTTACCTGGTAATTGTTGTAAAATATAAGATTTGCTGTAATGTATGGCGACGAGAGGGGGATTCGAACCCCCGAGGTGCAGAGCACCACAGGATTAGCAATCCTGCGCCATACCGGGCTTGGCTACCTCGTCTCTGAAAATTGTGTTAAATTATTGAATCAGATATTCACAAATGCAGTAGAGATATATAATTCTTTTCTTGATGATCCAGTTTATGATGGTAATTGGATTTGCATTGAATAGTTGTAATTAGAAGCGGCAGGCATGCCGCAGGTCGATGTCTCGCACAGACACGGATGATCTGTGATCTCGTCTCCACTCCGTGACCCTGCAAGCGACGTATGCCCGCAGTTGGTCTGCTCCCTTCCGGGCCTTGACCGGTTCCCGCAGTGAGGACACAGAGACCTGCTCTCCAGCAAGCCCCTGTATCTACATCGTCCAAGCAGGACGGAGCTTCTCAGTTGAGTTCACAGGTCCGTGCCTGATTGAGGCACCTTCCCTTGGCTTCGTCCCCTACATATCGGCGATTTTAGGTTACAGGTAACGCCGAGCTACCCGGACTAGCCCGCCAACACTAGAATATATCTGACCATATTAAAAGTATTCCCCATAAAGGAGGACCCAATTTACAGGACATAAACTAGTTATATCAGGTTCAATAAATATTAGATTGTGAGATCATGGATGAACTGATAGGATTTGTTACAGGAAGCAATAACCGCCAGAAATTGCTGGGATTGCTGGGATCGAAGGGGGAAGCAGATGCTGACCGCATTGCAAAGATGATGCATGTGTTCCGTCCATCTGTGGAGAAAATACTCGATGAACTCATGGAGAGGAAACTTGTAGAGAAAAAAGGTGAGGTATATCAACTGACAGAACTCGGGGAAGAGGTCAACGGACGCATTCATGCTCTTTGATCTTGTGCTGGATTTAGTTTGAGAAAAGATAAATGATCAACAATATCTGACCGGCATATGAAATATTAATGCCGGTCAATTTAATAGAACCTTTTTAAGTATTCTGTCCAGATGCTGCAGCTCTGGCAGTACCATTATCCTTTACTCCATAGAGAATCTGTCTTGCATCCCTGAAGCAGAACTTTTCCATCAGGAAATTACCCCCTTTAAGCCTGCTTAACGCGTATCTTACAGTCCTTGGTGGAAGCTGACTTTCTCTGGCAATTTCTTTTGGGGTCAGAAATCCCCTGTATTCAAGAACTTTGTATACAAGCTTTGCAGATGGTGGCATATCTTCAATGCCCTTATGACTGTTCTCCCGATTGCTGATATCTGTTTCGTTATACATTTTATTCACTGACCTGTCAACAAAAACGATCCCTCATTTTGCATTCACCATCATCAGTTAACGCCGTTAACATATATATAAATTACGGGTTTCATCTTTTCATACCAGTAAATGGTCATGTTGGTATGGTTGTACTCCTGCTTGAACACCATGAAACCAATGATGTTATATACTTTGATAAATTACCTGAAATTTGAAAGTAACAGGTTAAATAATGAATGATAGAGACTATCGAGAATTAGATAAAATAATTAACAGCAGTCCTGCAGTCATATTTCTGTGGAAGGCTGAAAACGGCTGGCCTGTTGAATTTGTATCAGATAATATTCTCCAGTTTGGATATGAAGCTGAAGAGTTTATCTCAGGAAAATTGAAATTTGCGGATATAATACACCCGCATGATCTGGGCAAGGTTGTTAAGCTTTTTTCAAAATCAAATATGACTGATTATCCAGGATTTACGATCGATTACCGAATAATAACCAAATCCGGTGATGTAAGATGGGTTAATGAGAGAACACTGATTCGCCGTGATGATGATGGAAACCTGATCAATTATGAGGGTATTATTTTTGATGTTACAGATCGCAAAAAATCAGAACATGAGATGAAACTGAATAAGGAACTTATGGAATCGCTTCTGAAAATGAACCAGATGATCGGTGCAACTTTGCAGGAAATCACTGATTTTGCCCGTGAAGAAGCCGTCAGGCTTACAGATAGTAAACTGGGGTA
Organism: Methanosalsum zhilinae DSM 4017; assembly: GCF_000217995.1. Taxonomy (GTDB): domain Archaea; phylum Halobacteriota; class Methanosarcinia; order Methanosarcinales; family Methanosarcinaceae; genus Methanosalsum; species Methanosalsum zhilinae. The sequence continues at coordinate 1,904,349 of NC_015676.1, forward strand.
TCTGGCATTCACAAATGCTGATGAAAGTGTCCTTACAATGCATTCATGGTCAAAAAATGCAATGAAGGAATGTAAGATCGAAGATAAGAAATTTGTTTATCCTCTAAAGACCACAGGTCTCTGGGGAGAGTCGGTAAGGCAAAGGAAACCGGTGATCACTAATGATTACAGTGAACCTGATCCGTTGAAAAAAGGATATCCTGAGGGTCATGTAGAACTGAAAAATCATGTAACGGTACCCATATTTGATGGGGATCGCATCGTTGGAGTTGTGGGAGCAGGCAATAAATTAAGTGATTACGACGATTTTGATTCTTTAAAACTTACACTGCTTATACAGAATATGTGGAAACTGATACAGCGAAAACACCTTCTTGAAGCTCTTAACAAATATTCCCGGGACTTATCCAAGGCGAATGCTGAACTTAAATCGTTTACAAAGATAAAAAAAGAATTCATTGAAGGACAACGTCTAAAGCAATCACAGGGTGATTACAATAAACTACTCCAGGACGACATGCTTGAGTCAATTGAAGAACAGCACAGGAATTCAATGGCAAAATCTTTGATGTTCTCTGAAAAACTTAATCGTCTGATCGATTCTCTGATGTTTTTAAGTACTGAGCAGGCAGGAAAACTTGATTATCATTTTGGTCCGGTGAATATTGAAAAAATAGTGAACAATTCCCTTATGAATTTGATTCTCATAATAGATGAAAAGGATATTGAGATTGAGAATGAGGTTCCTGCCGATTTACCTTCTGTTAGGGCTGATAGTGAGAAACTGACAAACGTTTTGATCAATCTTCTTGAAAATGCGGCAAAATATAACGAACCCGGAGGAAAGATTGTTATTAATATATGGAATGAGGATAACTATGTGCGTTTGAGCATAAGGGATACTGGAAAAGGTATTCCTGAGAAGATAATCCCCCATCTGTTCCAGAGTATATACCAGGTCGATGATTCCATAACCCGCAGATATGAAGGTATTGAATCTGGACTATATCTATGCAAAAAAGTGATAGATGCACATGGTGGAAAGATCTGGATTGAAAGTGAACTGGGTGAGGGAACAACAGTTCATGTAAAACTCCCTGTATATGAAAATGTATCGCAGGCCTGAAGATGGGAGGTATGAACCAATTAATTCTCATCTGATAGAAGTAGATGGAGTGGAATAATGAAAGCTGAACTACTTGGAACTCTTTTTCTGTCTGAAAAGAGAAAAAACCTTCTGTTATTGCTCAAAGAAGGTGAAAAAGACATAGATGAGATCAAAAGAGCCCTTAATGTAAACACAAGTGCCATTATGACCCAGATTAACATTCTGATGAGCCAGGGCCTGATTGTATATCAGAATAATGAATACGGACTTTCTTCTATGGGTGGGGTGATCGTTAAGAAAATGCAGCCCCTACTGGAGACCCTGAACCTCTATGAAGATAACAGACTTTACTGGGAGAACCATAAGATAGAGGCCCTTCCATGTCATCTTTTAAATAGAATAGAGGAACTGGGTAGCTGTGAATTTGTCGAGCCAGATCTTGATAGGATGTATGACCTTCCAAAGAGGTTTGAAGAAAATCTGGAAAAATCAAAATATATTCATGAGGTATCATCATACTTCAGCCCTGCTTATTCAGGTCTTTATAAGAGACTTGTAGAAAAGGGAATTGAGATTTCATTGATCCTTACAGAAACTGTTTTTGAAAGACTGAAGAATGAATATCAATCAGACCTGGCCTTTTATCTGGGTTCTGGCTATGTTAACCTGTATGTTTGTACGGAGAAGATAGAACTGGCATCGGGGGTAGTTACTGATCGGTTCCTTGCATTATCTCTTTTCTACAACACAGGAATTTATCACAATCACACAATGATGAGCTTTGAATCCAGTGCAATCAATTGGGGCAAGGATCTTTTTTCCTATTATCTGGATATATCTAGAAAAATATCACAGGATGATTTCTGATTCTTAATGTAGAAAGTATAGCAGAGCAATTAACTCTCTTATTCGATCAAAGTCTTTGATCTCATTAACATCTATGATCTGATTGTATGATATCATACTATTATGCTATTTAATTATATTATGAAATTTAATAAATAACCAAGAATTATTATATATATATTTAAATTTAAAATCACTTTGAATAACGCTGTGAATTCCTGGATAATTCAGGTGTTATTACCTAACAGTACAGATAGGATATGGAGAGTATGTATTTATGAAAGAAGAAATACTGAACCAATTAGCGGATGCTGTAGTTTCTGGTAGTAAGGAAAGTGCAGCAGAGCTTTCAAAAAAAGCTCTTGAGGAAGGAATAGACCCCCAGGAAGCACTGGTGAACGGGCTTGCTAAAGGTATGAACATAATGAGTGATAAGTATGAGACTGGAGAAGCCTTTGTCCCTCATCTATTGATCGCATCCGGTGCAATGTATGCTGGTATGGAAGTGCTTATACCCCACCTAAAGAAAGAAGGAGCTGGCAGACCTGCAACAGGGGTTATAGGTACTATTGAAGGAGATGTACATGACATAGGCAAGAACCTTGTCAAAACAATGCTCAGCGCAGCAGGATTTAATATGATAGATCTTGGTAACGATGTTCCTCTTGAGGACTTTGTGAAGGCTGCAAAGGAAAATAAGGCTGATATCATATCCATGAGTGCACTGATGACTACTACAATGGTGGGCATGGAAAAGGTCATTGAAAGCCTTCAGGAAGAAGGTATCAGGGATGCGGTAAAGGTAATGGTCGGTGGAGCACCTGTTTCCGAGGAATTTGCAGAAAAGATTGGTGCTGATTCAACCCATCCTGATTCTATGGGTGCAGCTGACTGGGCTACAAATGCTGTAAAAAGTATGCCACCTGCAGATGAGAGATGGACTGAGGAGAAGATAAGCCTTGGAAAGGTCAAATACAGGGATGTTCTGGCAAAGAAAAAAGCCAAGGTTGGAGCTGCAAAGGATATTGGCCTTGAGACTGCCCGTGAGATCATAGATGAGTTTGAAAAAGTAGGTGTAAAGAAGAAAGAGGAAATGACCCATATAGACAGGGTAGTCTCATCCCTTGGAGACAAAAAGGTTGACCGTCTTCCTGTATACCCACTTGCCTGTGGAGTTCTGAGAAAGTTCGTACCTACAACCTATAGAGAATATACAACTGATCCGGAAATGTTTGCCCAGAGTGCCTACCTGGGAGTAAAATACATGGACCTTGACATGTTTGTAGGTCTTGTTGATCTGTCAATTACATCCTCTGACCTTGGATGTAAGGTAAGTATACCGGATGAGGATACTCCTGCGTCAGTGGGTCACCTGGATGACTATGATAAAATAGAAATTCCCGAGGTAAAGGAAGGAACACGTATATATGAGCTGATCCAGGCTTCAAAACTTGCAAAAGAGAGACTGAACAAGGAACTCAATGCACCATTTGTAGCTTTCCATGAAGGACCGCTTCTTACACTAACCCAGTTGATGGGTGCGGACCGTGTTCTTATGGATATGAAGACAAATCCGGACGTTGTTCTTGATGCAGTAGATAAGATGACTGATTTTGTATGTGACATCTCTGAAAAGTTCTTTGAAGAGGATGCATGTGATGGTCTTTGTATAGATAATCTCTGGTCCAACAATGTAATTATGAGTGAGGATGATTACTGGAAGTTTGAAGGTAAGTTTGTTAAAGATCGCCATGTGCCCCTCTTTAAAGAATACAATCAGCCATACATGATCCACAGCTGTGCTGACAATGTCCACTTTGATATTCAGATTAAAGAATTTGGTACAGGACTGTTCAGCTATGCATATTATCCAAAACTCAGGAATAAAGGATCCAAGAATTATGCAGACCTTATTCCAAAATATGGTGACATGTGCTGTATGATGGGAGAAGTAGATCCAATCAAATTCATAGATCCCTCTCCAGAGGGCGTACAGAGCATTGAGAATGATACTGAGGAACTTCTCAGGGGTGTACTTCCGGTTCTCAAAGAAAATGGACTGCAGTCAAAATATGTCATGTCTACAGGATGTGAAATTCCACCAGGCGGTCCGTTGAACGGTGTAAAGGCTATGGTAGATACTGTCAAGAAACTTGGTCCGGACTTACAGAAAGAGATCATGGGCTGAATAGACGAATAGTTGTTTCATGTAAAAAAAGTGAGGGCTTTGATGCATTAAAGCCAGCAAATATTCATATCTTACTGTGGATATGTTCCATTTGCGGGCTGTTCAATGCCCTGTTATTATTTTTTGCAGAAATATATCGGTAACAGATGCTATTTGCCTGTCAACCCGACATTTACGAAACTGGAATAATTTGAAAATAACATGTATGTAAGAAAAAAGGTGGATTGTGTTCTCCTGAATTTTAGGGAAGCAATTATACATCTGAAAATAGGAGGAATTTAATGAGTCTTGGTCTTGGAATTGATACTGGGGGGACATATACAGACTCGGTGATCATGGACATTTCTAGTGGATCCATACTTGATTCCAATAAATCACTGACAACATACCCTGACCTAATTACAGGGATACAGAATTCAATTGACGGGCTTGACACCAGGCTTCTGGAAAAGGTTACAAACGTTTCCGTTTCCACCACACTGGCAACAAATACCACACTTGAAGGAAAAGGTTATCCTGCTGCAATGATTCTGATTGGATACTCAATTCCAAAAGGTCTTCCAACACAGCATGTGATATCTGTAAAAGGAGGGCATGATGCAGATGGTTATGAGATCGATGATCTGGATGATCCTGAAGTAATCAAAGATTTTGTAATGTACTGTAAGAACAAGGTTGCTGCATTTGCAGTCTCGTCGTATTTTGGTGTACGAAATCCTGATCATGAACTGAAAGTAAAAAAGATAATACAGGATCTGACAGATATGCCAGTGGTCTGCGGGCATGAACTGTCACAGGGGTTGGGAGCTTATGAGAGATCAGTCACTGCACTGTTAAATGCCCAGCTTATACCGGTAACAAACCAGTTTATACAATCAATACTTTCAGTGATGAAAGAAAGACATATCAGTGCAAACCTTATGATGATGAAATGTGATGGTTCGCTGGTAAAGATAGAAGAGGCACTGGAAAAACCGGTCGAGTCCATATTCTCAGGTCCTGCTGCCAGTCTTGTAGGTGCAGCTCATCTAACAAAACTTGATACATGCATGACAGTTGATGTTGGTGGTACAAGCACTGATATATCCTCTTTATCAGAAGGAATCCCTATCATCAGTGACTCAGGTGCTGTTGTAGGCGGATGGAGTACAATGGTAAAGGCTATCAAGATGAATACATCTGCAATGGGAGGGGATAGTCATGTGTGGGTTCAGTGGAAGCCTTCAATCGGGCCCGGAAGAGTTATTCCTCTATGTTATGTAGCTTCGCAGCACCCGGAAGTTGTGGACAAGCTTGAAAAAATAAAAGAGGATCGAAAGATTTCTGAAAGGATTATGGACCGTATCATACAACCTGTGTCTTTTTTTGTCCGCAGTGAATCTGATCCCAGAACTCTGGAACGGTTAAACGATAATGAAAAAGAGATACTTGATGCACTTTCAGATGAACCCTTATCCATCAAAGAAATAGCCGGGATTACAGGGCACCATCCTCTGATGTTTGGTAATATCCTGGAGTCACTGATACAGAAAAGGCATATTAGCCATATAGGATTTACTCCAACAGATGCACTTCATGTACTGCAGGACTATGAAAAATGGAATTCAGAGGCTTCACATCTGGGCGCAGAGATTCTGGCAGAATATGTGAAGATGGATAAACTATCTTTCTGCACACATGTAAAGAAGAAAGTCGCCTTTAATATTGCACAGAACCTTGTTTCCTTTGTTGCGGAGGATGTGAAGAAAGAGGAAATTGAGAAATTGATGCAGAACTCCGAGAATCTCAGGTTCAGGTTAAATGTACCGGTTGTGTTGATCGGGGCACCAGTCGAGGCTTTTCTGGAAGAGCTGAAAAGTGTTATTGATGGAGAAATCACTGTTCCTGAATATTATGATGTTGGAAACGCTGTAGGTGCACTTGTAGGTAATATCATCCACAGATCAGATGTTCTCATCAGGCCTTCAGCTGCAGGAAGCAGCCAATATTCAGTATTCTGTGAAGCAGGAAAAATGGTATTTGATGAATATGGCCAGGCAGTGGATTATGGTATAAAATTCATAAACGACAGTATGGCAGAATATATGAATAGCTATGGGCTCAGCATGGACAGAATACAGTTTGACCTGAAAAGGGATGATATAAAAAGTGAAACAGGTTCTGTCATTGAGACCAGATTAACAGGAGTTGGCATAGGATCACCAAGGAGGTCAGATAATGAATGGGTTAAACGCTGGAATGAATCCACAGGACCAAATGAGCAGCATGGATGCTCTAGCCCGGAGTGTGCGGGCAAAGATAGGGATTAATGAGTCTGTAGAGGACGAGGAGCTGATGCATCATGTGGAAAGGGCATGTACAGAGATATATGATCTTCTTGTCTCATCCTATGGTCCCCGTGGCATGAATAAGATGATCATTAACCCTGTAAATGACGTATTTCTCACAAGCGACGGGAAAACAATAATGGAAGAGATTGATATACTGCATCCGGTAGTAACTTCCCTTAAGGATATTGCAAAATCAATGGACAGAGCATGCGGAGATGGTACCAAAACCGCAGTGATACTGGCTGCAGGTCTAATCCGGAATGCTTCTATGCTCATTAAAAGAGGTGTTCATCCATCAACCATAATCAAAGGATACAGACTTGCTCTGAACAAGACATATGAGCTTCTTGAACACGAAAGCTTTCCTGCAAAATCCTATGAACAGATGTATGCTGCTGTTCTAAGCTCGACTGCAGGTAAGGGTATAGATTTCATTATGGCAGACAAGCTTGCCAGAAACATGATGGGCATAGTAGAAAATCTTGATAATATGTCTGAGGGTGGATTCCTTGACCTTGATGAGAATGTGAGTATTATAAAGAAGGTAGGAAAACCTGATATTGTTTCTATATCTGGTGTAATACTTGATGAGAGACCTGCAAGAAAGGATATGCCAGATACTCTTGATAATCCTGAAATATTGATCTTAAAAGGCGATGTCAGTTTTAAGAGTGCTTTTTTGAATTCTCAGCACAATATCAGGATGGACAGTTATGAAACTTCAGTGATGTTTGAAAAAGAGCAGAAGAGAATTGTAAATGATTTTACCCGAAAAATCGTTTCCAGTGGTGCAGAAGCAGTTTTCTGTGAAGGCGATGTTGACCCTTTAATTGAATCCACCCTGTCCAGAAACAGGATTCTGCTATTTAAGAAACTTCAACCAAAAGACCTCCTGCGATTATCAAAATCTACAGGTGCAACAATGATGTCCATCCATGATGACGATTTGTGTGAAGGCACCGGCAGGGCTGAGAGAGTGGAGGTCTCAAAAAAGTGTAATGAGTATTTTGTGTTTGTCAGGTCTCATAACAGGATGATATCTACCATTCTTATCTGGGAACCTGTCAGATATGGCCTGGAAAAGATTGAGGAGGCTGCAGATGATGCTCTGACAAATGCAGCTTTCATTCTAAGAAACAGAATGATTGTAACAGGCGGAGGTGGAATCGAGTTCATATTATCCCAGATGCTTCGAAGCTATGCCACTACCATCGAGGGCAAGGAACAGCTGGCTGTGGAAGAGTATGCCTCTGCTCTTGAAGATATTCCAAGGATCCTGGCAAAAAACGCAGGTATGGATGTGTTCGATTCAATGGCACAGATGTCAGGATACTATAACAGGGGAATTGATGCAAGAATAGATACTTCAGGCAGAGTATGCGAGAATAACCCTCCGATATATGACTGTGCATCCATTAAGAAACTGGCAATTATCTCTGCTACTGAGGCTGCAAGCAATGTTCTAAGAATTGACCGGATTCTGGCAAAGAGTTAATTAGCAGTATGAGAGTGATCTATTATGAATCAAAAAGATCGGGTACTGAATGCACTGAACCTCAAAAGCGTGGATAGGGTCCCGGTTGGTTCATTTACTACAACTCCTGTGCTTGAACTTATGGAGGCATGCGGTGCATTCAGACCAGAGGCTGACCATGATCCTGAAAAAATGGCGCTGCTTGCGTTGTCGGCTCATGAAAACTGCGGATTTGAGACCGCCAGGTTTCCTTTTGATATGACCGTCCTTGCAGAGGCTGTGGGATGTACGATAGATCCGGGTACCACCAGCAGGACCCCAGCAGTTATTGAGGGGCTCAAATTTGATGATCCAGATGATCTGAATTTCATACCGGATGACCTTTGCAAAGAGGGCAGAATTCCGCAAGTACTTGAAGCTGCATATATTGTTCGAAAAAGTTTGGGGGATGATGGTTTGACAGTGGCAGGACATGAGGGACCTGTAGACCTTGCTGCAAATATTGTGGGTATGAAGGAATTTCTGCTGTTGACTCTCAAGAACAGGCCCTTTGTTGAGAGATTGCTGGATATATGTGCCGATGCATGTATCGAATACGGTAATGCCTGCATAGCTGCAGGAGCAGATGCTGTATGTGTGGCAGATGCAATTTCATCTCCTGGTATTCTTCCACCTAATGACTTTGAAGAACTTGCCCTTCCCAGATACATCCGTATTTCCAGCAGTCTTAAAGGTCCAGGAGTACTTCATGTATGTGGCAGAGTTGACCTGATCACTGATAGTATTACAGAATGTGGATTTGATGGGATCAGTGTAGAGGAGAGTGTTCAGGATCTGAGAAATCTTATCACAACAGCCCATGAAAAAGATGTGGCTGTAATTGGCAATGTATCTGCATCGTCAACCCTGTACTCTGGTAGTGAGGAGGATGTAAATGCAGAGACTCTAGAAGCCCTTGATTGCGATATTGATATAATTGCACCTGGGTGTGGCATTGCACCAGAGACACCGATAAATAACCTGAAGGCAATGGTGAAGGCCAGAGACAGTTATTATTAGCTGTTTTGGAGTGGGGTAAATTGATGAAAATTATTATGATCGGAGGTATCAGGGGTTCAGGTAAAACTTCTCTGATAAGAAGACTAGCTGGACATTTCACTGCCAGGGGGTTGAAAGTGGGAATTGTTGTTACTGAACTGGGTGAGATTGAATATAATGAGAGTTCAGATGAAGTATTCGTAAAGCATTCTGTGAGTGATTGTGTATCATGTACATTCCGATATGATGTGGTACATGCACTCATTGATATGTTCAGTACTTTTACTCCAGACATTGTTTTTATAGAAATTGCAGGCATTGCATTTCCTGGAAGGCTTGAAGAAGATATCGAAGAGCATGTGGATGTTGCAGGACTTGAGGTTATACCTGTGATATATATGGTGGATGCTGCTGAATTTATACCAGATACTGAAAAGATTCCAAAATTTGTTATAGATCAGATTAACAGTGCTGCTGCAGCCTGTATTAACAGGATCGATCTCGTTGAAGGTGAAAAAATTGAACAGATCAAATATGTACTGGAGAAAACCAGGCCTTCAATTCATGTTTTCTGCTTTTCTTTGAAATTAAATAAAGGAGATCTGGATGATCTTATACAGTTTTTAAGTTAATTATGGCAAATTTAAAATCTATTCATATACCATACATCAATAATGCATAAAAGTATAGTATCTGGGGGTGAATTTTTATAATGGACCAGGAAACTGAAGGTCCTGATCGACATGAATCCTGCATGAGATTTCGTATGATCTTTGAAAACTGTCCCACTGGAATGCTCTATATTAACAGAATGGGACTGGTAGATGATTGCAATAGTAAATCTTTAGAAATACTTGCAGTCAGCAGAGATGATATTGTGGGTTCAGATCCTGGAAGTTTTCTGTCAGGGGAACAGATAAATGAGGTTATTGAATCAATCCTTTCTTCAAAGGTCAATTATCATGAATCTGAATACAGAACAAAGAATCATGATAATCCCATTCCCTTAAAAGTATATCTTAGTCCTCTTCCAGACCAGGAGTTGCCATCCGGGGTAATCTGTGTACTTGAAGATATTTCCAGGGAAAAAAGTATTGAAGAAGCTTTACTTATGGATGAGTCCAGACTGGAGGCGCTCCTTCGTCTACATCAGATGACAGATGCTACAATACAGGAGATAACTGATTTTGCCAGAGAGGAGGCTGTCAGGCTTACTGGAAGCAAACTGGGATATCTTGCCTTTTTGAATGAAACAGAAGATGTTCTTACAATGCATTCATGGTCAAGGGTTGCTATGAAAATATGCAGGATCAGAGACAAACCAATTGAATATCCGGTTGGGACCACTGGCCTCTGGGGTGAGGCGGTAAGGCAGAGAAAGCCTGTTATCACAAATGACTACAGGGAACCCAATCCACTTAAAAAAGGGTATCCAAAAGGTCATGTGGAACTTACCCGGCATATGAATGTACCTGTATTTGATAAGGATAAGATCGTCCTTGTCGCTGGTGTGGGAAATAAGGATACTGATTATGATCAGTCCGATGTTCGCCAGCTTACACTGTTGATGCAGGGTATGTGGACCTTACTCAAACACAAGAAAGCAGAGGATGCTCTGAAGAAATATTCAAATAAACTGTCACAGGTAAATAAAGAGCTATGGGAAGCAAATAAGGAACTTAAGTCCCTCAACCAGCTTAAAAACGAGTTCATATCCAATGTAAGCCATGAACTTAAAACACCTCTGGTTTCGATCAGGGGGTATAGTGAGATCATGAATGGAGAAAACCTTGGTCCGCTAAACGATAAACAAAAAAGGGCAGTTGAAACGATTTTAAGGAACAGTGAACGATTAAGGCGCCATGTTGATTCTCTTATGTATATAAGTATGGAACAGATGGGTAAGATCCGATACAGTTTTGATTCCATAAATATCGAGGGTATTATTGATGATGCAATAACTGATATCCTTCCTCAGATAAGAGATACCGGAAAAGATCTGAAACTTGAGAAGAACGTATCAGAGGATCTACCTGAGATTCAGGGAGATGCCCAGAAACTTACAGATCTGCTGACAAACCTGCTGAGCAATTCTGTTAAGTTTACTCCGGATGGTGGCAGGATATCAATTAATGTGAAGCAGGAGGGCGATGAACTTCACATAGTGGTTGAAGATACAGGTATTGGAATTCCAAAAGAGGTGATACCGGATATTTTTGATAGATTCTATCAGATTGATTCCTCAACAAAGAGAAAATTTGGGGGTACCGGAGTGGGATTGTATATATGCAAGAGCATTGTGGAAGGGCACAGTGGAAAGATATGGGTTGAAAGTGACAGAGGAAAGGGAACATCTGTTCATGTAAAACTGCCTGTAAAAAATAGGCCAGAAGAAAAAAAACAGTAAATAATATTTTTTATTCTTTATCTTCTTTTGAATTAAATGGTTCTGATTTTATTTTTCCACCTTCATTAATGAGTTGCTCTATCCTGCGTTCAGCATTGTCCAGACGTTTCCGGCATCTGCTGGCAAGTTTCATTCCCTGCTCAAAAGTGTCCAGACTCTCGTCCAGGCTCATACGCCCGCACTCAAGCTGTTCCACCAGCAATTCCAGCTTTTCCATTGCTTCTTCAAAAGTCATTTCAACTTCTTCAGCATCAATGTTTTTTTCTTCTTTATTGGATTTCATTCGTTCACCTGAATTCTTCTGTACAGATAATGCTGATAAATCTGTATAAGATCCAATTATCTTTTATTTGTTCTGGTTATGTTCCTGACACTGCATTCGATTATTCCGTCATGAATCATAATTTCTATGTCATCTGCTTCTGTGACCTCATTCACGGAATGTATTATATTGCCTTCAGTGTCCATGGTTATACTATATCCTCTTGCAAGTGTCTGGAGTGGACTTACAGCATCAAGTCTTCCGGCATATTCTCTCAGGAAAGATTTTTTGTTGCGGAGCAGATTTGAAATAATGTATTCCATTCGTGAAGCCGTTTCATCGAGTTTCTGATAGTTTTGAAGTACGTGATCCCTGAACTTCTCCGGCTGAACTCTGGAATGGAGATATTTCAGATCGGTCCTGTGATCTTTGATCTTTTGATCTGTGGACTGTATTATCCTGTGGATCAACGAATCTATGTATTTTTCGAGTTCTGAGCTTGAAGGTATTACCATTTCACATGCAGCAGAGGGCGTAGGTGCTCTAAGATCTGCGGTAAAATCAGCGATCGTATAGTCTGTCTCATGGCCTACTGCTGAAACTATCGGCACATTTGAGTCATGTATGGCTCTTGCAACTATCTCTTCATTAAATGACCAGAGATCTTCCAGTGATCCTCCACCTCTTCCTAAAATAATTACATCTACATCGGTATTGTTCAGCATTTCTATAGCATTTGCCACACTTGAGGCTGATCTTTCACCCTGTACAAGGGCAGGCGCCAGGAGCAGATCTACAGGTAATCGCCTTTGTGCCACATTGAGTATATCGTGTATTGCAGCTCCAGTGGGTGATGTAACAATCCCTATCCTCGAAGGATATTTTGGTATCGGCTTTTTGTGTTCGATCTCAAATAGTCCTTCCTTTTCAAGCCTGTTTTTTAGCTGTTCAAAAGCCTGATACAGTTCTCCTATTCCATCAGGCCTCATATCAAGTATCTGCAACTGATACTGGCCGCGGACAGTATACAGGTCAATCGATCCAAATGCCAGTATGCTCATGGATTTTTCTGGCTGAAATTTAATCTTTCGACTAACTGAGCTAAAGCATACACAGCTTATCTGTGCCTTGCTATCTTTGATCGTGAAATAATAATGACCGCTTCTGTGCAGTGTAAGGTTTGAGATTTCACCTCTGACCCAGACCTGCTGCAGTCCAGGCTCGGATCTTAGCACATTTTTAACATGCTGGTTCAGTTCTGATACAGTAAATATTCCCATGATAATCTCCAGGAGATACAGTATATGTTACCTATATTATTAGGATATGATGGAAGTGGAGTGAAAATATTCTTCCATTTATGTAACTATGTTATGTAACAAAATTCTGTATTTTTCTTCTGTAACAATTCTTCTGTTATTTATTTCTAATCTTTGTACAATACTCTATATGCCCAAAAGATAACGGATTTGAGGGTACAGAAAAACGAACATCACGGTGATCATTGTTTTTGTCGGATTACGGCTCAAACATAAAAACGATTTCCTAAAAACGGCCTTTTACCGTGATTAAGCCGGAAAGTCACAGATTGCAGATATGTGATCTGTGGCAAATCCTGCATGTCAATTGCAGTTTTCCAGGCACGTATCCTTCAAAGCTGTATCCAAATCAAAAAAAGCGGGATATGGGGGTAAGTATGTTGATACAATCAAGAATAATGAATAAAGAGACTACTGGATCTATATTGAAAATAGGAATGATCGCATTTTTAATGGTAATGTTTATGGCAGTAGCTGCATCAGCAGATGTTGACAGCGGATCCGTTGAAATTGTGAACGAAAGTGGTGCGAATGATATATTTGATTCGATTCAGGCTGCCATTAATGCTGCAGAAGACGGAGACACTATTGTAGTGAATGAAGGAACTTATAAAGAATCCCTGAGTATAACTAAAGAAGGTTTAACCATACAGGGAATGGATCAGGATAACGTAATAATTGATGCCAGTGATAAATCAGGCTATGCGATATCTGTTGAAGCTTCAAATGTTAGTCTTGAATCATTTACTCTTGTTGGAACAGGTGATCAGACACATGGCTATGGAATCAAGGTAGGGCCTGAAAGCAATGGAATTCTAATATATGATATAAGTGTTAAAGACAGTCAGAGAACAGCCATTGACCTTCATGGAGTCAGTGATGCTCTGGTCAAGGATGTCCATGTTTTTGGTGTTGCTTCTGGAAATGGAATTGCAGTTACTGATTCTGAAGATGTTGTGATTGATGGAGCTGTAACCGATTCCAATGCATGGGGTGGTATTGCGCTTTACACAAGTGGAAATTACGTCGACGCCGGGATCCGTAATATAGCAATCATAAATTGTCTGTTCTCCAATGAACAGAATGGAATTTATCTTCATGACAGTGCAGATGCAGGTGAAAACGCATTCGTTGATATATCTATTATAGATAACGCCTTTAATAACAATAGTATTCAGATTTCAACAATAAATAAAGACAAAATTCCGTCGTATGTCAGTGACATCAATTTCAATGACCTGGCTGAAGAAAACACATTTGATCTTTCTGTTGTGGTTCTTGACGAAGAATCCAAAATAAAGGTTCCTGTAATCTTTAGCAGTATACAGGATGCAATTGGTGCTGCAGAAGCTGGAGATACTATTGAAGTTTCTGAAGGTACTTATAACGATGATTTAACTATTGATAAAGCCAGTCTTACCATAAGATCACTTTCAGGACCTGCTGAAACCACCATTATGGGTGCTACAGTTAAGGTTGCTGCTGATGATGTGACAATTGATGGTTTTACAATTGACAATGAAGGTGGAGAGCGTGTAGTCGGTCCTGGTAGTACCAGCAATACTACAATCAAAAACAATGTACTTGTTAATTCTATGCGAGGTATCCAGGGTGACTGGTATGGAATACCTGCAGACCTTACGATCTTAAACAATGTGTTTAAACGCAGTATGGGATTGCTGGAACTGAGGGTATGTCTAATCTATTGATAGAGAATAATATATTTGAAACATCTGATGAGGGAATAGGACTTGGTGAAGGTGTAGAAATCAAGAACATTATCGGTAACCACTTTTCAGGCGAAGGTGTGCACATAAAAGACTATCGAACTGCCCCTGAAATGACATACATTGATACTTTGTTAAATGAGAATACTTTTGGCACAACTGTTATTGTTCAGGACCATGAAGGAAACATAGAGCTGGCAACTATTTTCAGCAGCATACAGGCTGCGATCAATGAAGCTTCAGGTGGAGACATTATTGAAGTGGCTTCAGGCAGTTATGAAGAAGTTATCACGGTAGATGTGGAAAACATAACTCTCAGGTCTGCAGAAAGGCATGGTGCTGTTATCAATGGCACTGTAACAATAAAGGCAGATAATGTTACAGTGGATGGATTTACAATCAGGGATAGTGAAGCACCTGTTTTGATAGAATTCCATGGTACTGATGGGACTTCAATTCTTAATAACAGAGCAGAAGCAAGTCTTAACTCACAGGCAAAGCTGGCAGCAGGGAACTGGTATGGTGCCAGTGTCGGTGATTCCTCAATAAAAAACAATGAATTTGTTGGGGCAGTTGGTCTCTATCCAAAGGACGGGGCTGTTATAGAGATTGTTAACAATACAGTAAATGGTGCATATCATGAAGGAATATGGCTTGTTCCCGATGCTGATGTAGTGCTAACTATTGAGGATAATACAATAACTGACCATGATCTTGCAGGTGATAATCTTTCAGAAATAAAGGTAGTCAGCAGACCTGCGTCAATCAATGATGAAACAACATCAGGTGAAATGAAAGAATCTCTGTTGATTGAAAATTCAGTAGACTCTGTATACCTGCAGTGGGCAACGGTAAAGGATGGTCAGAGTATTCAGGATGCTATTGATGCAGCGCTTGAGGGTGATACTATAGAGGTACACCCAGGGACCTATACGGAATCACTGTCTGTTAACAAAGACAGCCTTATTTTAAAATCTTTAGAAAAACATGAAGCTAAGGTTGATCGAATAAGAATTCAGGCAGATAATGTAAGGATAGATGGTTTTTACCTGCAGGGAGATGGAACACTTCGTGGTGCCATTGACGAAACGGGTTCCAGGACCGGTTATACAATTGAGAACAACCTTATAAGAGACCATATAACTGGTATTTTCATAAACGACGGATCAGATGGGGTCATTGATAATAACGTAATAGATAACGTTGTTGCTGGTATTGCCCTATCAAGTGGTACATCAAGCCATACTGTCATAAACAATATTATTACAAATGCTTCTGATGAATGTATAGGAATAGCAGGGCCAGATAATAATATTGAGAAGAATGAACTGAGAGATTCGTCTGCAGGTATAAAAATATTTAAGGGCACATGGTCACTGGAAAACACCATCATCACAGATAACGTGTTCTGCAGCAGCAATAACTATGCAATTTCTAATGAAGCTTTAGAATTAATTGATGCCCGTTACAACTGGTGGGGACATCCGTCCGGTCCATCCGGTGCAGGTCAGGGTTCAGGTGCTGCTGTTTCAGATAATGTAGACTATCGTCCATGGCTTCTTGAGGCTGGCGGTGAAAGATTTGATTTCACACTTGTTCTTGGACAGGGCTGGAATGTTGTCTCTGCTCCTTCGAATATTGAACAATATGAGATCAAGGGTGATGTTGCAGCATGGCTGGCACATACAGCATCTGGCTGGGTAAGCGATGAGTCTGTTATATCAAAGGAGTTCAAAAACCCTGCAGGAGCTGTGTTTGTAAATGCCAATGAGACACTTGGTGTAGGTTATATATGGGCTGATTTTGGACCTGGAGATGACTTTGCAAACAAACAGCTCAGAGAAGGCTGGAATCTCATAGGCGTAGGTAATACGGATGATTCCATGAATCGCCTGAGCAATCTGAAATATGAAAGTGGGGAAGGTATAACCTCCATTTACTCTCCAAATGTCTTCAACCAGGTGAAGGATGTAAGTTACCACTGGCAGATATCACAGATGGATAAGACCTCATGGAAAAATGAGGATAAGATGTATCGCCTGGATGGTTACTGGGTTTATCTGCGCGGATCCGATCGGGTGCACAGCGTGACCGTAGAACCTGCAGGATCTGCATCTGACCTGGTTTCTGAAGCCATTTGAATACAATAGGGGTGCTTCAAAAAAAATGTGAACATATCAGCTGGCTTAATGCTGGCTGATATATATTTTAGGGGGAATTTTGCATATGAAATATAAACTTATTATCTGTACTCTAATTATGATGATTGCACTGGGGCTTACAACAACTGCCTGCGCAGATGAGTCTCAGTTACCTGAACTGCCTGCACTCTGTTACGGTACAGTATATATCAATGGTGAACCTGCTCCTGAAGGTACAGTTATTGAAGCTGTTGCTGATGGAGAGGTAAAAGGAACGTTCATTGTGGATGAGGCAGGAAAGATTGGGGGTCCTCAGACCCAGTCCAAAATGGCAGTTGAAGGAGGGCTTGATGGAATGGTTGTGGAATTTTATCTAAGCGGTGAAATTGATGGTCAGTCGTTTTCAGATAAAAAAGCAGGTGAACAGATGTACTGGGGTTCTGGGAATATAGAAGAATTCAGCTTCAATGCAGAATTTGATATTCCAACTTCCGCAACCGAACCTGATGGAGAACCGCGATCCACACAATCACCACCCATAACTATGGTCAAAGGAACTGACGTTACATTTATGGAATCTGAATCACTCATGCTTGATACTCCATCCCGGGACCTTGTCTTGAACTTTGAAAATATAGGATTTACTCTAAATATTGAAACAGAGACGGAAGTTTCCGGTGTATCTGTTGATATCACCGGTACAGAGTCCAGACCTGATAATGTGAAGGATGAACTTCCTGGTATGGTTTATATGTATCTTATCATAGAAGTTCATGATATTGATCCAGCTAACATCAGAAATGCAGATATTCACTTTAGCCTGGAAGATGAATGGCTTCATAATAACAATGTGGATGCTGGACAGGTGGTACTTGCAAGGTATTCTGATAATGAGGGTGCATGGTCAACACTGGAAACGTCTATTGCAGGCCATGAGAATGGCAGGGTGTACTTTGTGTCTCAGACCTCAGGCTTTTCTGTCTTTGCCATAACTGTAATGGATATTGTATCTGATGATCCGGTGACAGTACCTGATGACAGCTTACCTGAAACTCCTGCACCGGATGGACCGGAAGGGGTTGAGGCAATACCAGGGTTTGGATTTTCACTGGCTGCTATTGGAATGCTTGCTGCTGCAGGATTAGCTGTTCAGAGAAAAAAATAATTCTGGATGGAATTTAAGTATGATGGCAGAAAAGGGATTAACATTCCTTCTGCCATTTTTTCATTTTAGTGCCATTTTTATTTATCAGGGAAAATATTTTTAATAATAAGGTCAACTAATATCCTATATGTCACTTGATGATGCCGTCAAAGAGATGGACGATGGAGTAATTATTGATGTTGATGTGACTCCTGAATCTAAAAAGCTGTGCGTACCATGTGGTTATAACCAGTGGAGGCATTCTATCCATGTAAAGCTTACTCAAAAACCCCGAAATGGGAAGGCAAATGAACAGCTTATTGAACACTTTTCTCAGTTATTCGGGGTTGGGACTAAGAGTATAGAAATACTAAGCGGAGCAAAGGGTAGCAAAAAGTGTCTGGCTGTAAAGGGTATAGATCGCCATTATGCAATCAAAATACTCACAAATAGCCTGAGAGAATCAGAATAATATCAGCAGGGGATTTTTATCTGACAGATCTGCTTGAATACAGAAACCGGCTTGAAAGGGTTGAAGAACTGCTTGATGAACTTGAACAGAGGGCTATTTTAGGTGAAATTATAATAGTTGAAGGAAAAAGGGATGTTCTGTCCCTAAACAAGCTTGGAATAAAGGGTAATATAAAAACTGCAAGTCATCAGCCTCTTTTAAATTTTGCTGAACTTATTGAACGTAGTGGTGAAAATGTTGTCATATTAACAGACTGGGATCGAAGAGGTGATATTCTTGCATCCAAGATTGCCGGTTATCTGGAACATTCAGGTATTGAGGTGGACACGGATATACGCATGCGTCTGCAATCTCTGGTTAAGAAGGAGATCAAGGATATTGAAAGTGTTTACACATATGTTACAAAACTTCGTCAGCTAGCCGGTAATGAAAAATGGGAATACTGGCTATGACCATTCATATATTTGATAATCCATATTTTTCCGGCGTAGAATCGCCTGGATACCGATATATCAATGTCAAAGTATTTTAAAATATTAGACCTATGTTCTCCTGCTTGATAACATGGTTGTAGTTCTTGTATCCCAGTATATCAGCAATCTTATCGGTATGTACGCCTTTTATTTTGCTCAGTTCATCTGAACTGTAATCTGTAATACCCTTTGCAAAGAGGTATCCATCACACTCGATTTCTATAATGTCTCCACGCTCGAATGTTCCGATAACATCTATCACACCGGATGGCAAAAGACTCATACTGCTCTCAATTGCATCCTTTGCACCGGGATCCACAATTATTTTACCGGACGATTTTGAAAGGATTATCCATCGAATACGGTTCTTATGGACATCTTCATTTGTCAGGAACAGTGTTCCGATATTTTCTCCATCCAGGATCCTTAGAATTACATTGTCTATACTGCTGTTTGCAATTATCATGTAACACCCGGCCATATTGCATATCCTGGCAGCTTCTATTTTAGTTCTCATACCTCCAACACCTTTAGTGCTGGTAGGATTTCCTCCAAAGCTCTCTATTTCAGGTGTTATCTTTTCAACGGTATCAAGGAGCTTTGCATCAGGGTTTCTTTTCGGATTTTTATCATACAGGCCATCAATGTCTGAAAGCATTATGAGCAGGTCGGCTTCCGTTTTGCTTGCAACCATAGCAGATAGCTTGTCATTGTCTCCAAAAGTAGCTTCTATTTCATGTACACAGGTACAGTCATTTTCATTTATTATAGGGACAACACCATAGCTGAGAAGTGTTGATATGCTGTTCCTAAGGTTGAGATAGGTGAGACGGTTTGAAAATGATTCGTATGATAGAAGTATCTGTGCTACGTCAAGGTCGTATTTCTTAAATGTACTGCTCCACTCCTGCATTAGAATGCTTTGACCTACAGCAGCGGCAGCCTGGCGTATAGGTATTTCCCTGGGTCTGTATCCCAGCTTAAGCATCTCAATTCCGATTCCTATGGACCCGGAGCTAACAATTATTACCTGCTTGTTCTGTTTATGCAGATGGGATACCTGGGCTGCAATCCGGTCCATAAAATCGCGGTTTAGACCCCCATCTTCACGGGTTATTGATGATGTCCCTATCTTTATGACGATTTTATTGACATCATTAAGTATTTTCATCCTATCTGTCAATACAAATTTCCTCACATAACCTTTTTATCTGTTTTCAGATTGAGCATATTCTCAAGGCTTATATCCAGTTTGCGATGGGTATATTTCTTTTTGCCTGTATTTTCAAAATCTGCGACTGTATCTCCATTCCCAATGAGGACATATTTATAGATCACGAGACCTTCCATTCCTACAGGCCCCCGTGCATGTATTTTATTTGTACTGATCCCTACCTCTGCTCCTTTTCCATATCTATAGCCGTCGGCAAATCTGGTGGAAGCATTTATTATGGTACTGGATGAATCAACCAGACTGATAAATTCTGCTTTTTTCTGCTCGTCTTCAGTCACAATTGCATCGGTGTGGTGTGAACCATAGCTATTGATATGGTCTATCGCTTCTGCCATTGAGTTTGTAAGTTTTACTGAAAGTATCAGATCATTATATTCACTCTTCCAGTCATCTTCAGAAGCTCTTTTTAGTTTAAGTCCTTTAATGTTTTCAAGTATACTGAAAGATTCATCATCACATCGAAGCTCAACACCTGCTTCCATATATCTCTGTGCCATTTCTGGCAAAAATCGAGAAGCAACTGTATGGTCTACAAGCATTGTTTCCATTGCATTACATACTGCCGGATATTGCACCTTTGAGTCAAAACAGACATTGTAAGCTTTATCCAGATCAGCTGCTTCATCTACGTATACATGACATATTCCATCAGCATGGCCCAGTACAGGTATTCTGGTATTGTCCTGTATGAACCTGACAAAATCATTTGAACCTCTGGGTATGAGAAGATCAATATACTGATCCATTCTGAGTATATCCATTACTTCTTCTCTTGTTTCCATCAGATGGAATGCATCGTATGGTATGGTTCCTGTATTTCTGAGTGCTTCGATCATCACATCAAATAGCGCTTTGTTGGAGTAAAGGGCTTCACTTCCACCCTTAAATATAACTGCATTTCCGCTTTTAAGACACAGGGACATGATCTGGGGAACTACATCTGGTCTGGATTCGAAAACAACACCAATAAGTCCTATGGGGCAGGTTACCTTGCACAGGTTTAGTCCTTCAGAGAGTTCTATTGAGCTGATTGTCTTTCCTGAAGGATCATCCAGTGTCATCACGTCTCTAATTCCGCTGATCATTGAATCGATCTTTTTATCGTTCACTTTCAGCCTGTCAACAAGTGCCTGTGAGAGTTTTCCCTCTCTTTTCAGTTGTTCAGCGTTTTCCAGGTCTTTTTCATTTGCCTGGAGTATAGAACTGCGGTTATTATCCAGAGCTCTGGCAATTGCTTCAAGGGCTTTGTCCTTTTCACCAGTCCTGATGCTTGAAAGAATGATAGATGCCTTTTTTGCAGCCATCACTTTGGATTCAATTTCTGTGACCATGGTCATAATCACCTACAATGAACTTTATGGTTTGCTATCCTGATGCAGACTCTTTACACATATAGTTATCGATAGTCTATATATGGCTAGTCTGCACTATACACCTCCAGGTTAAGCAGCTGGAATGCTTCTGCTTTTGTATAGCTGTAGCAGAAATATCTAATGATTTTTATAGCAACAGCTGGCATAGCAGGTAGATTATAATCCATTTTATGAAAATTGTAATTTTGAAGTTTAAAATGTCAGTATCATGATATTTTTGCACTGTCAATGAACCTGCTACGATTCATACTTCTATCAAATTCGGGGTATTCTTCAGCCTTTTCAACCAGTTCTGAATACACACCATGCCTTGGACTCACGACAACAATGTGTGCTGGAGGATGTATTTTTCTCAGCTTGTTAATTATAGCCCCTGCATTACTTCCAACTTCCACCAATGCTGCAGAACTGCATCTTGTTTTAAGTGGCACTCCCATAACACTAACAAGCACGTTATCTGCAAACTCTGGTTCTATATATTTTGGTTCTGATAGAAAATTTATATGACCGTACTGTTGCATATCATGTAATGCAATTTTAACCTTGTCTGTATTGTCCCCACGTACTACCGCAAACGATTTTATGTTTTTCCACTCCTGCACAATAATAACCCATTATATAGTACTACCAATTGATATTCTCTTTTTAAATATAAGTAACTTCCTATGGATCATTTTGGTGCAAAAAATGAACTGGAAGCGGAATTTAGAACGGATTATTGTTCCTTTTTTCCAAGTTCCCTGGAACGCTTTGAACTTTCTATCACTGCATTCATAAACGCAGCTCTGATTCCGTATTCTTCAAGTGTGTGGACACCCCTTATTGTTGTTCCCCCAGGAGAAGTGACCATGTCTTTTAGCTCACCGGGATGTTTTCTGGAAATCATCATCATTTTTGCGGCTCCAAGAACGGTCTGTGCAGCAAGAGTCAGTGCACTTTGTCTGTCAAGCCCTTCATGTACCGCACCATCCGCCATTGCTTCTATTATTGGAAAAATAAATGCCGGGCCACTGCCAGATAGGCCGGTAACAGAATCCATCAGATTTTCAGATATGACTATTGCACTGCCAACAGATTCGAATATATCAACTGCGGTTTCAGTGTCTTCAATGGTTGCATTTTTACCGGGTGATATTGCAGTGGCACCCTCTGAGACGGTTGCTGCAATATTTGGCATGACCCTGACAACCCTTGTACCGGATTCCAGTTCACTCTCTATATCAGCAGCTCTGACACCTGCTGCAATGGATATCACCAGTTTCTTATTATCAATCGAAGACCTGATTTCACTGAGTACAGATTTGAGTATCTGGGGCTTTACTGCAAGGATTATTATATCTGAATTCATCACTGTAAGATTATTATCTGTTGAAATGTTAATCCCCAGTTCCTTGTTCAATTTATCAAGTGCAGGGAAATATTTATCGCTTGCATGAATACTGTTTTCCGGGACAAGTCTGGATTTGATGATCCCTCTTATCAGTGCCTCTCCCATTTTTCCTGTACCTATGAATCCTATCTTTTTACCTGTCATGTTGGTTTTGGTGTCCATGTTACCATCCTTTGGTTATTGCAGGCAGGATTTTGTTCAATGTAGTCAGTATCCTGCATTTGGAATGTACCTGAGTCAATGATCAGGGAGTATTTATTCTTCTTTATTTTCTTTTAATTTTCACAATGTCTCCCAGTGTTGTTCCCCTGCTGAAGTTATCTCCACTCCAGTCATCTTCTCCCACTCTTTCTGTTAGTGTGACATCCAGTGCTCTTTCTATTTTTTTAAGCACAGAATCTTCGGGAACAATGTCTCCACGCTCTATTTTTTTGATCAGTGACTCTTTTTCCTTGATCTTTAAAGCCAGTTCTTCCTGTGTCCAGTTAAGTTTTTCTCTGGAATCCCTTATGATATTATTATAATCTTCAACAAGTTCTTCCTTTATATCTGCTAGCGGATCTGGACGTGCAGGACGCGGACGACTCTTTTTTGCTGATGGCTGCTGTGCAACAGGCGCAATTTTTCTGGATACTGGCTTTCTTTTATTGGTAGAAGTTCCATATTGTGCACATCTGGGACAGGCATCAAGTTCAGAACCTTCGATCATCACCTTTGAAGGCTTATCCCGTATTTCAGCACCGCATATTTCACATTGCATATCGTATCAACTCTTAGAAGAATAGATTGAATCTCTCTTCGAAAGGGCTATATTGGAGTAAGAACTTAAATACTATTCGGAGCTTATGAGGGAAAGTACAGGTAGTAATATAGATCGTAAAGATTGCAAGATTCCGGATATGAGTAATATTGGCAAGGAATACCTTGAAGCTGACAGTGACGAGGATTTCTCCAAATACCTGCTGGATCGTATGAAACAGCTGGAATCAAGAAACAATTATTTGAAAGAGCAGTGCGACCAGATCGAGTCTGAAAAAAGAATCATAGAAAATGAAAAGCTTAGATATGAGCGTGAAGTCCGAAAAATGCAGGCCGAGATTGACAGGCTGAAGAAGTCACCTCTTGTTGTGGGTACAATCCTCAATTTTGTTGATGACGAAAGGGTGCTTGTTAAAAGCAGTACAGGTCCTGAATTTCTTGTAGGAGTTTCCCGGTACCTTGATGATGTTAACCTGAAACCTGGAGCTAAAGTAGCCCTGAACCAGAACTCACTTGCAATAGTAGATATCATACCGGTTGCAGAAGATCCGGAAGTATTTGCTATGCAGTTTGTGGAACCTGTAGATGATCTGGGTTTTGATTATGATGATATTGGGGGACTTGATGAGCAGATCCAGGAAATAGTTGAGTCTGTGGAGATGGCTCTGAAGAAACCGGAAATATTTGATAGGATAGGGATATCTCCGCCCCGCGGAGTACTACTCTATGGTCCGCCAGGTACTGGAAAGACACTGCTTGCAAAGGCAGTTGCCCACCGAACTGAAGCTACCTTTATCAGAGTGGTTGGTTCAGAACTTGTCCAGAAATATATAGGAGATGGTTCTAAACTGGTAAGGGAGATCTTCGAAACTGCAAGAAAGAAAGCACCGAGCATAATATTCATCGATGAACTTGATGCCATAGCAGCCAGGAGACTCGATGACACCACCGGTGCAGATCGGGAGGTGCAGAGAACACTGATGCAACTTCTGGCAGAAATGGATGGGTTCTATGATCGGGGAAATGTACGGATCATAGCAGCCACCAACAGGCCTGATGTACTTGACCCTGCGATTATTAGACCCGGCAGATTTGATCGTGTGGTATGTGTTCCTCTTCCGGATACGGACTCAAGAGAACAGATACTGAGGATACATACGCGGAAGATGCAAATATCAAAGGATATAAACTTCAGGGAAATCTCCTCCCGTACCGAAGGAGCCAGTGGTGCGGATCTCAATGCCATAGTCATGGAGGCAGGAATGTATGCTGTACGTGCTGAAAGGGAATCTGTGACCATGGAAGATTTTCTAAATGCCATCAGGAAAGTTATGGCAAATATACAGAAGCCTTTATTTGGAAACCCTGAAGCGATGTTTGTGTAAATGTTAATCCTGCATTTTATTATTTTTAATTTTTAAATAAATTATACATACCGGTGTACATTATTGATGGAGGATGACTTCCAGAGTGCACATAAAACAGGAAATAAGGATCCTTGGAATAGATGATTCTGCACTTATCAGTGATAAAATAAGGATAGTGGGTGCCTTTTTCAGAGGAGGGCAGTGGCTGGATGGGGTTCTCAGTTCAATGATAACCCGTGATGGTATGGATGCCACAGATGTGATCATTGATATGGTAACCTCAAGCAAGCATTACTGCCAGGTAAGGACTATCATGCTGGATGGAATAACATATGGTGGATTCAATCCAATCGATATTGTCCGGGTTCATAGAGAAACAGATATACCGGTGATCGTTGTTATGCGCAGGTGCCCGGACTTTGATAAGATAAGGCTCGCACTCACTCATTTTGATGATGGTTCTCAAAGATTTGAAATCATCAAAAATGGTGGAAAAATAAGCAGGGTGCATATCTCCGATTACAGGATAGCTAATTCCACGAGCCCGGTTTATATCCAGGTCAGTGGTATTTCCATAGAGGATGCATCAAGAATAATACAGATTACATGTACCCGTGGCAATATACCTGAACCATTAAGGGTTGCTCACCTGATTGCCACGGGAATTGTGTGTGGTGAATCCAGGGGAAAGGCCTGAGTTCACCTGTACTTCTCCACCATTTCTTTTCCAAACTTCATCAATTCTTCTGCTCTTGTCATAGTCTTTGATTCTGCAAATATTCTGATAAGGGGTTCTGTTCCTGATGGTCTGATCAGAAGCCATCCGTCTTCATACCATATCTTGATTCCATCAGTGGTATCTATCTTTTCTTCAGATTGCAGAACTTCTGATTTTGCTGCTTCCATTGTTTTATTCAAATTATCACAGTAGACCTTTGTCTTTGAGTTGAAATAGACAGGTACACCTTCTGTGATATATGATAATTTTTCACCATCTGCCATCATTTCAAGTATCTTGGCACATGCCATCCCCCCATCGCGACAATACTGGTGTTCAGGGAAGATGAATCCACCATTTCCCTCTCCTCCAAAGACCGCAGATGTTTCCATCATTTTTCTGGCTACATTGATGGATCCAACAGCTGTCCATATTATCTCGACCCCTGCATCCTTTGCAACATCTGCCATTCTCTGTGATGAACTGACCGGAGTTACGATAGGTCCTTTTTTCTGGGCCAGAATATATTTTGCTACCGTGGCAAGCAGAACCTCTTCATTTATAAAATTCCCCTTCTCATCAAAGAACACAGCCCTGTCAGCATCTCCATCCTGTGCAACTCCCATATCAGCTCCACTGTACTGTATCACTTCCTTCAGTTCACCCAGTGATTCGATTGTAGGCTCCGGGTTGCGCCAGGGGAAGGTTCCGTCTATCTGGGAATTGATGGTTATCACCTCGCAGCCAAGTTTTCTCAAAAGGAAAGGTAAGGTAAGGGAACCGGCACCACATCCTGTATCAACAGCGACCCTGAATTTTCTTGAACGTATTTTTTCAGTATCAACTGCATTCATTATTCCTCTGATATAATAATCATTTACTGAATTGTCTGTAATAATTTCTCCTGTGCAGTCCCAGGTGGCAGCTTTGTATTCTCTGGAATAGTATATCTTTTCAATTTCATTTTCTCCTTTGCGGGAAAATTCACTGCCATCTCCTGCTATTAATTTAATCCCATTGTATTCTCTTGGATTGTGAGAGGCGGTGATGGCAATCCCTGCATCTCCATGGTCTCTGGTATAGTACTGGATGGCTGGTATTGGTGCCATTCCAACATCAATCACAAAGAGGCCGGACGAAAGAGCCCCGGCAATGGCTGCAGATTCAAGCATCTGACCGGATATTCGTGTATCTCTACCAATCACAACTCTTTTATCTGGTCCCAGATATGTACCAAGACTTTTTGCAATATCCATTACAAGCTGTGGCGTAATGAACTCATTGGCAATTCCCCTTACTCCGTTTGTTCCAAACAATGTCATCAACAAGCACCTCAAATAAAATTATATTTAATGGATGATACTTACCTTTAATAATGTGATTAATTGATTTAACTCTTGGGGAAGTTCCCGGATGCACTGCCAGTATGACAAATAAAATATAAAAGAAGAATATTATTCAAAATTCAATGATAGATGAAAAGATAGAAAAAATCGGGAATGCAATCCGTGAAAAGGAAAAGGTAATGGTAGCATTCTCAGGCGGGGTGGATAGCTCAACACTTGCTGCAATTGCATGCAGAAATCTTGGAAATAATGCCATTGCAGTTACTGCAGATTCCGCCTTCATGCCACGCAGTGAAGTAAAAAATGCACAGGCAGTGGCAGAGGAAATGGGTATACAGCATCATGTGATTCTATTTGATGAATTAAAGAACATGAATATCATGCATAATAGCCAGAACAGATGCTATTATTGCAAAAAATCTCTTATTGATTTTTTCAGAGATATTGCTAAAAAAGAAGGTTTTACAACTCTGATTGAAGGCACAAACGCATCTGAGATAAAAGGATACAGGCCCGGGCTAAAGGCATTGGAGGAAGCGGATGATTTTGTATATTCTCCCTTTAAGGAATTTGGTGTAACTAAAGAAGAGGTAAGGGAGATGGCAAGTGCCTTCCAGCTAAGCATTGCACACAAACCATCAGTGGGCTGTCTTGCTACCAGAATTCCATATGGAGATCCAATAACATTAGAAAAACTGCTCAGAATTGAAAGAGCAGAAGATTATCTGTATTCACTTGGTTTTTCTCAGCTGAGAGTACGTGATCATAATGGCCTGGCAAGAATTGAGATTCTGCCGGAACAATTTTCTTTGTTCCTGAAGATGCATGAAGAAATCAATAAATATATATTGGCTCTTGGTTTTTGCTATATTACACTGGATGTACAGGGTTTTCGAAGTGGAAGTATGGATGAGGTTCTGTGAGTGCAGCTAATGTTTTGATTCGCAGTTGTCGACCTGATGACATGAAACATGTAATTAAAATTGCATCCACCTACTTTCTTGATATTGCAGATATAAGATGTGAGGACTGTGCAGTATCTGAAACAGGAGATGGCAGGATAACCGGCTTTGCAGCACTTGTGTGTGATAATTTTCCTGAAATACATACAGTTGCAGTTGCTCCTTCTTACAGAGGGAGGGGTACTGGCAGAAAGCTGGTTCATTATCTGATATCAAAAATACCTTCAGGACACAGGTATGTTTATACAAGGACCACATCCACAGGCTTCTTTCTAAAAATGGGTTTTGCTATGATGGAGCAATCAGATAAAATAAATCTCTGGGATGATTGCCTGGAATGCAAATTCTCAGACACATGCCAGCAGAAGGTTTTAAGATACACACTGGATGGTGCTGATAGATGCTGACAATGGGCCTGGTCAATACGTATGACCGAATAAAGATACTGGATGCACATTATCGTGCAATTGCAAGGGCAGCTCCCATATGCTATGCATTTGGATTTAATCTTGCACTATTTGACTTTCCGTTTACTATGGAATCTGATGAGATGGTTGATTATGTAGTTGACAAAACAACAATTGGCGAATCTGGAAAATACCTGCGTATGCTCCATGAAAGCAGACGTTTTTATCTTTCTGATCTTCCAAAAAAAGGATTTCAGGCTCATCTGGGACACCCTGTGGTAACCACCTCAAAACCAGAGGAAAAGTTCAGGACAACACCACAGCAGCTTGTGGACGAAATCATGAGAAAAAGGTCGTTTCTGATACTGGTGGGCCTTGGAAGAAAGGGTCTTCCTAAGAATATGTACCAGCTGTCCAGATATCACCTTGATATCACCTCGTGTGGAGTATCTCTGGAAACATGTACAGCAATTGGAGCAATTGCTGCCAACATTGAAGGAATTGCTGCAGGTCGCAGGATATCACTTTCATCTGATAGAACTGCTTCAGAGAAAAATTGATTCTGTCTAAACGGCAACAACATTATATATTATCAACAAAATAATGATAAATAATATGGTACCAATATCCAGCAGGCTTATTGAGTCCATGATGAACCTTGGCTTGACAAAAAAAGAGTCTGAGGCATACAATGCACTTGTGAGCAATGGAGTGATGACTGCTGAGGATATCAGCAGGACTATCGGTGTTCAGTATCCTATTGTTTACAGGACCTTGCAGAGCCTGAAGGAAAAAGGATGGATAGATTCTACTGCAGACCGGCCCAAGAAATACAGGGCAAAACACCCAAAAACAGCTGCAAATATCGCAGGCAAGCAGATAATAGAATCAGTCAATGAATCTATTGAAATAATAGACCGGCTGCTCACTCCTCATTATAATGAAAATCAGGAAATACTTACCCAGGAGATATGGATATTAAGGGGATATGAGAGGGTTATCCAGAAAATATCCGATATGGGGAAAAAGGAGTGTCAGAGTGTGAATGCCAAGATAACAGGACCCATTGATGATGATACATTCAATGAAATTTTTACATGCATCCGGAAGGGTATCCCCATAAAAGTGAAAATAATGGGTCCTCCGATCATCAATGTTCATCCAGCTCTAGAATCATACATAAGTATTGAAAGGCCTTTATTTGAAGGTAAATGCCGTCATTCTTCATTCGGTCCCCATGAAGCTTCTGAGAAAGAAGAATTTCTGGAAAATGTTCATAGTTCCAGGTTTATATCGATCCATCTGCTCTTTGGAAAAAAAGAGGCTATATGGATCAATATTCCCTATAAGGATAATAAGGTAGTGAAAGACAAAGTGTGGGCAAACTGGATACTTGACCCTGAATATATTTCGATTATTATGGAAGATATCTAACATGCGTATATGTATTCTTTATTCCGGAGAATTTGGCAGAAAAGTTATAGGTAATCTGGTAAATCTGAGTGGATTCTGTGTATCGTGTGGCGACCTCTGTGATCAGTGTCGCAGATGCAGGCCTTCTGCTGCAGATCAAATCGTAGGAATATATGAGATTACTCAGAACCTTCCAGAATTTATAGAAGAGCCTGAGGAATATCTGCCGGCAATGATTCCTGAATGTGATCTGTTAATTGCAATGGATCTTCATCCCGATCTGTTGACCGGACTGCCTGATATTGCAGAAAAGGCAGGCATATCTGGTGTTATTGTACCGGTTGAGCAGCACAGGCTTGGACCACCTGGAATTATTGAGAAGGTAAGAAAGGATCTTGAGTCAAAAGGCATTGACTGTGAATTTCCAAGAGCCTTTTGTTCACTAGAAAAATGTGGTAAACCCGTAATTGACAGATTTGTTGAAATGGGATTCGGTAAACCGGTTCTCAGGGTACAACTTAATGAGAGAAAGGATCATATTGTTGCAGCGGATGTAATAACAGATGCCCCCTGCGGATCCACATGTTTTGTTGCAAGAAAGCTCAGGGGTACAGCGGTAAAAGAGTATAAAGAGACTGTATCCAGTGCTCACCATGCATATCCCTGTACAGCAGGAATGGAAATTGATCCGCAGATAGGCGATACCATTCTACACAGAGCAGGATATATCATAAGAAAGAGCGTGGAAGATGCACTGGAGGATTGTAAAAAGTAATAACTGGCTTGTCTACTGAGCCGCAACAGAGGCGCAGTTTACAGCCTGAATACTTCAGATTGTCTAAGCCAGTCAATATCTGATCGATACAGTTCTCTGAGATCCTTAAGTCCAAGTTTTAACATTGCAACACGACTTACTCCAAGTCCCCAGGCAAGTACAGGCTCTTTTATACCAAGTGGCTCAGTTACTTCTTTTCTAAAAATTCCGGCTCCTCCAAGTTCCACCCAGCCCATGCCCTCAATGTATACTTCTGGTTCTACGCTGGGTTCAGTGTATGGGAAATAACCAGGTCTAAAACGCACATCCTCAAACCCCATTCTGTGATAGAACTCAGTAAGGCATCCCAGGAGATTTGCAAAGGACATGTCTTTATCCATCACTACTCCTTCAAGCTGTTCAAATTCAGGTGTATGTGTTGGATCAATTGTTTCGCGCCTGTATGCCCGGTCAATACAGAAAGCCTTTACAGGAGGTTGTGGATTATCTGCAAGATATTTGATCGTAACAGACGTGGTATGTGTTCTCAGTACATTTTTTGCGGCTATTTCCTCACACCATTTTCCACCCCATCCTGTAGATTCATTCTCTCCCCCATATTCATGCATGGCACATACTTTGCTCATGTATTCTTCAGGCAGCTGTGCTGTAGAATCCAGATGGAAAGTATCCTGCATTTCACGTGCAGGGTGATCCTGTGGCTGAAAGAGTGTATCAAAATTCCAGAATGAACTCTGTACTATGTCGCCTTTTATCTCAGTAAAGCCCATTTCCAGAAAAATATGTCTCATCTGGTTCAGCAGACGCTGATAGGGATGTATTTTACCCCCGTAAACAGGTTTTGGAGGAATCGATATGTCATATGGCCTGAAAGTCTTATTCTTCCATTCCCCGCTTTTTAGTAACCTGGATGTCAGTTGAGTTATTTCTTCCTGGATCTCAAGCCCGCTTCTGGCAATATCCAGTCCTTCATCTGTGATCTCAATGGTCCTGAATTTATCTTCATCTTCATATACAAGCTTTCTTTTGATAAGATCCTTTAAGACTTTCTCAAAGTTCTCTAATTCTTCAAAACTCAGAGTTTTACCTTCAAGCCTTCCAAGCAGTACTTCATCAATTCCAGGTTCAGGCTGGGAGAAGGGAACCATCTGCCCGTTATCAATAACTGCCCATCCCTTTCTGAGAAGCCAGCCGGTTGCTATTCCCACCATCATAGGTGAGAATCTCTGTTTTAGATCTTCAATAGGTACCGGCTCTGAAATAGAATCAATAATTTGCCTCTCAGGCAATCCATTTTTGGCGTATTCCTCTCCTTCTGATGTAAGACCGTATTTTTTGACCACACTGTCCTCTACATTAACATATCCCTTATCTTCAAGCAGAAAAGCTGCATGCATTGCAGTTTCTGTTTTAAGTTTTGATGTCTGTGAAAGTTCTTCTGGAGTACATTTTGGACTATCTTTCAGGGCAAGTAACACAGCCTTCTCATGAGATGTAAGTGTCTGCTGGGAATTCATATCAATACCTGTATGTTGATTATTTTTATATTATTCTTTTATTCCATATTCATGTAACCGCTCTCTTGCATTCTCACGCATCTGCTGGTGCTCCACCAGAAACTCCTTCATAAGCTCTGCAGCATAGGCTTTGCATTTACCACACATTAGCTTTCCATTACTGCATTCCTGATGTATCCTGGCAAGTTCCCTGTCATCTTCCACAAGATGAAACAGCATGATTTCAAAGACCGAACATTCTTCAGGTATCCCTCCAAGTTCTTTCTGTTCCTGGAGAGTTATACGTCCACCGGTTTTTGAACGTTTTATCTTTTTGACAGAACTCTCAGGATCATCTGTAAGGGCAATATAGCTATCAGGTGAACTGCTTGACATTTTTCCACCCTGAAGACCGGACATGAATCTGTGATATGTAGATGCAGGTGGTACAAAAGAATATCCTCCAAATTCAAGTTCCACCTGACGTACTGTTTCAAGCAGGTCGTTAAAATCGTCGGTATTATATACATCGACATGTCCCTCAAACAGTTTTGCATCACCAGGGGCCAGCTCTTTAATTTCCTTTAGTGCCTCTGATGGTGCAGATTTACTTCTGACACTGAAGTAAAAATTACCATTATTCTGCTCACGCTTCTCTATTCTGAACATATTCATCTTGTGTGCAAGGCCCCTTGTAAGTCTTATGTGGGGATCTTGGTCAGCACCTACGGGAATTACTGTGGGCTTTGGTCCCCCGTTGTCACTTAATTGCGGGTTGAGTATATCTGCGCTCTGGCACAGGGCACTTATCATATGGGATATATTCGTTTCTCCACTAAATCCATAGATTGCACTCATTTCCGAAAAATTAGCCCGAACTCCCAGTTCAAATGCAAGGTCCATAATTTGCTGTGATTCTGACTGGAAATAGATATGTCCTTCGGGTTCAAATCCAAGTGCTATCAGACTGAGTATATATTCATTGATCCCTGTTTCCCTGCACATCTCCCACGAAATACCCCTGACCGAATAAGCTTCCCTGTCAGCAATACCTACAAAGGCATCCCCTCCCATCTTCTGGTGCCATATGATCTCGTCCATCACCATTTTATGACCCAGGTGGACCTTTCCGCTGGGCATGAACCCACTCATGACTGAAAATGGCTTCTGGTTGTTCATTGCATCTATTACCAGATCATAACTTCTGTGTCCAAAAATTATATTTCGTCTTATATAGCGGTTAGGACTCTTTATTTCTGGAATTAGATCGTTGAAAGGAGATATTCCAAAATCATCAAACAGCCTTGAATAATCCTGA
Organism: Methanosalsum zhilinae DSM 4017; assembly: GCF_000217995.1. Lineage (GTDB taxonomy): Archaea > Halobacteriota > Methanosarcinia > Methanosarcinales > Methanosarcinaceae > Methanosalsum > Methanosalsum zhilinae. The sequence goes on from NC_015676.1 coordinate 1,937,836, forward strand.
ATGCTGGACGAACTCCATGGGTTTATTTTTACATTCATTTAGTACCTCTCTTATCTTCATTGTGCAGGATAGAGCTGGATTTAATATTGTTGCCGTTTGTCTTTATATTTTGATGATCTAGCTGAAATTAGAATCCACATGCTTCTATGTAAATGTTGGCATTTCTCAATCCCTTTTGATCTCATCAAAACTGAATGGTATGGAGGAGTTATCAGGAATGCTGTTTACAAGCTCAAGAAATTCTGGTGTATGCATCAGGCAACTGCTTCTGTGACCTCTGAACTCATTATATGTTCGTATTCGGCTCCATATTTCTTTAAGGGAATTTTCACTTATGTTACCGAATTCAAAAGGTATGTAGGGACAGGGTTTTACTGATCCGTCCACACATACATGCAGCCACCTCTGGCCTGCCAGGCATCCAAGCATCTCTCCTTCAAAATAAGTACTGGAAAATATCCTGGGTCCGTCTTCGGCAGAATTGATCTGCTTATACATATCAAGTATTGTGGCTCTGTGAATGTCTGAAAGGATTGGATCCCCTTTCTTTTTAGGAACTGATTCCCAGAGGGAAAACTCATGAACTCCAAGCTCAGATGCAAATTCATACATTTCAGGAAGTTCACTGATCCTGGTGGGGGATACATGTGTGGTCATTGTGACCAGTAGGTCAGCATCAAGACCGTGTTTTATGGCAGATACCGCTTTATCGAAAGCACCTTCAAGCTTTCTGACAGAATCATGTTTTTCAGGATTTGTGGAATAAATACTTATCAGGAGATTGTGAAGTCCTGCTTCTTTGAGACGTCTTGCAGACTCAGGTGTTATTTCCGTGCCCGGGGTGAAGATATTCACTATAGCTCGATCTTTATCCACATATTCTATAAGTTCGAATATCTCTTCCCTTAAAAGGGGATCTCCTTCAGTGAAGGTGATAATGAATGCTCCCATATCAAGGGCCTGGTCAATAGCATTTTTGATCGTGTCAATGTCAAGTTCTCCTTCTCCACCACTTACAACACAGTGCTCGCAATTGCAGCGACACTCCCTTGTGATCTCAAATGAAACGGTTTCAGGCACGTATTTTCCAAGTGCTATCTGAAACTCGGCAAGAAGGAGCCTTTTAAATACCTTGCCAGGTATTGGCGGTAACCATGCAGATGCAATGATTTCATCATCTGTGGCCTTTGCAGGTCTTTCGTTTTCAAGTCTTGAATTGATTTTTTCAATAAAAGGAGTACAGAGATGTTTTAGATAGCCTTCAGCATTGAGAAAAATCCGGTTTCGGGCATTTACCAATTTTATTGTGACTCCGGGCACTGATAGTACTTCTATCTCATTTTCGATGGAATTATGGCTGGAACTGTTTTTGTCCATCATTTATCCCTCATTATAATGTTGTAAAATCCATGGCATCATTTTCATGTCCGATAACCGATTCTGAGGGGTAGACAACGATTCCTCCATCGGTTATTGTATAGGGATGTATTGATTCCTTGTGTTTTACTCCCCTCATTTTAAGGATTTCGAGAGCACGAACACGATTTCCTCCAACCCTGAACATATGCAGTCTGATAACACCCTCGCAGAGATACTCCTCTACATTGAATTCTCCGCAATTGTCGCTTATTTCACTTGTTATTAGGGTGGTGCAGTCCATATTTTCAATATTTTTTATAAATTCCAGTATCACGTGCCTTACATTGACCGGATCGGAAGAGATCTTTAGTGATGTTATTGAATCAATAAAAAGTCTTTTTGCACCGGTTTCCTTTACATTCCTATATATTTCTTTAAGAAGATGCTCAATGGTTGCTATCTCTGCGCTGGCTGTACCGATATTATCCTGAGATTCCTTGATGTATCTACTATAGACTATGGGATTTGCTCTTATAATCCGGATCTTGTCTTCCTTGGTCAGCCTTTCCAGGTCCCAACCATGTCTCCACATATTTCTCATAATACGTGCAGGAGACTCTTCAAGTGTTACATATAGTCCCGGATCATTGTAATCCACAGCGCCCTTGTATAGATACTGGATTCCAAAGGTTGATTTACCTGCACCTGGACATCCTGTTACAAGGATCACGTCATCTTCTATGAATCCACCTTCGATCATTTCATCGAGGCCGGGAATTCCAGTTGGTACACGAGTCATATTAATCTCGTTTAATTGATGAAATTTGTAATTTCTTGATGCCAATACTATAAAAAATGATTTGTATCTTATGAAAAGTATCCATGGATTATCCATAGAAACTGTTCATACAGAATTGCTGTTATACTTTTTCAGCAAAGGCAAGCGTACCACTGATGCGTTTTATTCTGATGTTTACAACATCCCCCTGACTGGCGCCAGGTACAAAGATTGTAAATTTACCAACTTTTGCTATACCATCGCCTTTGGAGCCAACAGCTTCGATCTTTACTTCATACTGTTTTCCTTCCTCTATGGCATCCCTTGCCACTTCCGTCATAGCTTTGCGCTTTTTCACAGGACGGTGAGCTCCGCATGCAAGACATTTGAGCACCATGACCCTCTCGACCTTCTCCAGTTGAGTATCAGGCCTTCCACACTCTGAACATATCACATATTCTTCCACATAGGATTCAATATTTGATTTGATCAGTTCTTTAGGGAATTTTCCCTGAAATATAGCTCTGCTTCCTTCAACCTTACCTGCTGTTCCCAGTTCCCTGGTCAGGTATTTCATGAGGTGATCCGGATCACGGTTGAGAACATTTATAATGTTGGTGAAATTGTCAAGTACTGTGGTTTTTCCTTCAATAAAAATCCTGGGCTCCGGTATTATAAAACGGGCATCAGTGGTCTCTACATCCGGCAGGTTCTCCAGTGCACGATCCAGAAGCTTTTCATATTCATCCATTTTGCAATCTCCCTGCCATAGGTTGTATTTACTGTACCAGTTCCTGTCCTTTATCTACCACTATGCGCACAGGTGTTGGCAGTTTATATCCTGCTCTTTTGAGAGCCTTTTTTGCGGATTCAAAGTTTTCTTTGTTGACTCCTACGGTAAATATCTTTTGACCTGCTGAAAGTCTGGCGGCAGTTCCTACGTTCTTACCATATGCTTCTCTCATACCACTGGATACACGGTCAGCACCGGCACCTGTTGCCTGCTTGTTTTCCCTCAATACCTCATGGGGATATACACGCAGTTTCAGATGATAGGATGCACGGCCTGATTTCATGAGTAGTCTGTTTGCAGTAATACGTGCTGCTTCCAGTGCAGTATGACGTATCTGACATTTTTCCTCAGCTAACAATGATAGCTTAATTGGAAATTCTGCAGACTTATTGCCCATGTCATAGTGAATGATCTGACTTCCCGGAACACCGCCCATATACTCCCGGCGAGTAAATGAACGCTGCTTTACGTTTCTGTACATGCTTGCTGGTTTTCGTACCATGTAAATTGAACCTCCTGATTAGGTTATTGATTGGTTATTATGCAGTTAATGTGATCGTTTCAGGAAATATATCCTGAAAATCTATTATGCTAGATTTGGTGCTTATACTTGAATCTGTTGATAATACTATTATCAATATTTCTAGTTAACGCTGGTTTCCTTATTACTTTGTAGGTTATAAGCTTTGTCCAGCATTATTTCTTTTTTTGAAGGTGTCCTGCAACAAGCCCATAGCATCCAGAAAGCATCATATTACCTGCAGGTGCTGCAAATATCACTTCTCCCCTAAAGCCCTGCGATAACAGTGGGATATTCTCAACCCTGTTCCTGTTTGGCCCTGTGACTAAAACAGATCTGATACTTTCGATACCAATATTTTCTATAGTATAACATCCATGGCCACCCTCATTAAATATTTCCTCAAATGTGAGTGAGCCATCACCCAGTTTTATAATATATTTCTGGAAATTATGCCAATCAATTGCAGATGTATGGTGCTCAAAAAGTCCCACTATCCTGTCATCACTTACCACTGCAGCCAGTGTATGGCCATTGCCCACATTTACAACAATACAGGGCTGAACCGCACGAGAATCTTCCATAGCTCCGAAAATAGCTGCAGGACCGGTATCCATGAACACGGTATCAAAGCGGGAAAGGGCTTTTGAAGCAGCTTTCATACGGGTCAGATCTTCGGGAATGTCATGGTATTCGTAGGTGAAACAGTCTATTGTACCGCCTTTGTTGATTGTATCCTCCAGATATCTGAATCTTGCTTTTCTGTTGCTGCTGTGAGGGGAATTTCCGTGGTCCTGGAGAGCCACGCAGATCCTATCAGGCACTATGAGGTCAAAACTTGAAAATGATCTTTTAAAGATATCAGGATCAATATCGCCCATTTTAATTCTTTCAAAAGGCTTATCGTTTTTGGAAATCTCATTGACATTCCTGATGATTCTGATTCCAAGAGACTTCACCTTTTCAATGTTGTCGTTTATGGTAAGTGCAGCCTTTTCCTCTGCATATACACAAAAGCCTGAATGTATATGATCCCGGATAGCACGCACACACGGTCCTCCTCCCATTATATCGCCGGTTAGCAGAATATTGCTCCCTGAATAAGTTGCTTTTCTGATTCTGCCGGCAATAATTGATGTAGGTGAGGGCATGACCATGTGATAGTTGTTCTCAGGCTCTTTTTCGGTATCATAGATAAGGATATCCTGGGTACCTGTTCCTATATCAATTGCTAGTATCTGCATATTCAAATCGGTTATTACATATACAGGTTTTATGTATAAATTCTTTCTATGAATTCACCCACCTCAGATCAACACAGAAAAAAATCCAGAGGTAAATACAAGTTTTCAGTGATTACAATATCCAGCTCAAGGTTTCAAAAATATGGCAGTGTATCCAGTCCAGATGAAGCCCGGGATACTTCAGGCGGTTTTCTGGTAGATTACTTACAGGAACACGGAATGAGTGTTATAAGATATATTCTGACAGATGATGATAGATCTGATATCATAAAAGCGGTCGAACTGGCTATGGATTCAGGAGCAGATGTGATTATTACTACCGGCGGGACAGGCCTATCTCCCAGGGACCTTACTATTGAGTCATTAAAGCCTATGTTTGATAAGGAGATGCCAGGTTTTGGAGAACTCTTTCGACTCCGCAGCTTTGACTCGGTTGGCACGGCAGTTGTGCTCACCCGAACGACTGCAGGGATTATTCAGGGCAGGGCAGTGTTCTGTCTTCCAGGGTCCACAGATGCATGCAGGCTGGGGATCGAAATAATCGTTCCTGAAGCGGGACACATAATTAAACATTCCAGAACAAATTAAAATTATTTATCAGTTCACACCATTTACAGAGTATTTATTAGGTATGTAAATAAAATCATTTTTTATAGGAAGATGATCATGACTGAATAGAACTTTCAAAGATTTGAGAATATAAAGTTGGAGATAAAGGACAATAAACAAATAACAAACATTATAAATGTATTATTGAATGCTTTATTAGATATTTTAGGGAACGGTATACATGGCAGGATATTCGCTGGGCATAACTGAACTGGATGAAGTAATCGGGGAGATCAGAGGTGGTACAAATCTCATGTTGATTGGCCCGCCAATGAGTGGAAAAGATGAAATAATCAACTCGATTCTTTATAAAGGTCTTCTGGAGAATAACTCTGGTATTATTGTAAGTACTGTGGATCCTGGAGAGAGAATAGTCCAGTGGTTTCAGGAGCATGGAATCGATCCCTCAGATTCTCCTGTTGGAATAGTTGATTGTGTAACCCGAACACTTGGACTGGGATCTGCTGATACTTCCAGCATTAGACGTGTTGCAAGTCCCGTTGACCTGACGGGTATTGGTGTAAAGATCAGCCAGTTTTTTGAGGAATTTATGGTGAAAAGAAAGCTGGAACAGACCAGATTGTGCATAAATTCACTTTCAACAATATTGATGTATTCCAATCTCCAGACCGTTTTCAGGTTCCTTCATGTTTTCACGGGTCGTGTAAAGGCGGCAAATGCCTTCGGGCTTTATGTTGTGGAGGATGAGATGCATGATTCCAGGACAATTGCCACCCTCAAGCAGCTATTTGATGGTGTGATAGAAATAAGGTCATCAGAGGACGGTCAGCATTCATTGAGAATTGTGGGAATAACCTCCAAGCCAACACCATGGTATGAATATGATATTGACGGGGCAGATATCCTGATCAGGAAAATTGAATGAGCAGATACTTTTATGATATACCTGTAGTCTTATATACATAAAAATCACTGACTTAGATTATATATCAGTTCTATGGATGATACTTATATGGAAAATAAAAAGCTATATGAACTCAAATCGAGAGCAAGCCAGCTAAAACCTGTAATCAATATTGGTAAAAGCGGAATAAATGAGGCTGTGATTGAGGAATTAAAGAATTACATTAAAAGAAACCGGCTTGTTAAAGTGAAGGTACTTAAGACTGCTGTAGGTGATGAAAATATTGATGATATTGCCAGCCGGCTTGCAGCAGAAACAAAAAGTGAACTTGTTGAGATCAGGGGAAGATCGGTAACCCTCTACAGATAAAAAATGATTATATCCTTTCACCTGATAGCACTTCTATCCTGTGCATTGTAATCAGTTCTTTAGGTATCATTGAACGAATGCAGTCGATCAGCGGCCTGATCTTTTCCTCATCTTCTATGATTTCTATAATTTGAGGTAGATCTGAACTCAGGCGAAGTATGCGGGTGGTATGCAGGTCTGTATGAACTCCGTATCCTGCAGTACCCCGGATAACGGTTGCGCCCGAAACATTGTTTTCTTTTAAATATTCCAATATTGCACTGGAAGCACTTTTACCCTTATATATATCATTTTCACTCAAATATATTCGAATTGTCACAAAGCTCAAAATAATTCACCTTACTAGATTGTTTGTTTTACAGTATCATAGTAGCAATCAGGTGCCCTGCACCAACGCCGGTAATACATAATGCCATGTTACCTATTATGTTTAGCCAGAAGTGATATATCTGTTCATTTTCCAGTAGCCTGAATGTTTCATATGAGAATGTTGAATATGTCGTAAAAGATCCCAGAATTCCTATATTGAATAAATATAATTCAATTCTTCCTTCGCTGGAAAAGGTGAGTATGGATAACAGAGTACTTCCTATAAAATTGACTGTTAATGTACCTGCAGGAATAATTTCCTTTCCCGAAAAAAACCCAGTAAGACTATATCTCAGGACTGCACCTATAAATCCCCCTCCTGCCACCATCATAATATTTACTATCATCTGTTCCTCCTGGATGAAACATATATAACTGCTTCCCGCCCTGCAATAATTGCAGCTATTCCCAGAATCAGGTTAAGGAAAATATTGGCTATTGAATAAATTAAGGATACTGAAGCCAGCGTATATGTCTGCAGTGCAAAGTTGGAGAAGGTGGTCAATGATCCCAGAAAACCAATACCGAAAAATAGTCTGAAATGGGGATTCACATTTCCAAATTCAGTGCTGTACATGAGTACTCCAAGCATGAAGCTACCAAGTACATTGATAATAAGGATATTGAAAGGGGTGCTGGCAAGTCCTAAAAATCCCATCCTGAGAATGGCTCCTGAAGAACCTCCAAAACCCACATAAATCAGAGGCCATATCTTCTCTTGATTAATGAAATTATCATTCAATTAGTTCGACTTCCACAATTTCTCCTTCTTCATATCCCTCAACGTTCTCCTCAATGACAACAAACCCATCAGCCCTTGAAACCGAACTCATTATCCCTGCACCAGAAGTCATCAGAGGGATTGCATTTCCGTTTTCAAGTCTGACTCTGGTATAAGTAACATATCCGATTCTGGAGGTAATTTTTCTATCCAGGCGCGCCTGCAACGGGGGAGTCCTGATCTTATTTATGTGGGCCAGCTTCATGAGAGAAGGGCGGACAAATTCGAACAGGCAAACAAGACCTGCTGCAGGATAACCTGGCATGCAGATGACTGGTATATTATTTATGACTCCAAGTGCAGTGGGTTTTCCGGGACTTATTCCAATTCCATGGACCAGAATCTTTCCAATAGAGTCAACAGCATCAGGGACATGATCTCTTTCACCAACTGATGTTCCTCCACAGAGTAAAATCATATCAGCATTTAACTGAGATTCAATTACCTGTCCTATAAGTTCAGGATTATCAGGGACGATATCACAATACTGAGGTTTTCCTCCCCATTTGCTCACATACATTCCTGCCATGAGACTGTTTGTTTCAGTTATTTTCCCCGGTGGAGGGGTTATTTGTGAAGGCCTTTTAACCAGTTCATTTCCTGTAGGTATTATCGCAACCACGGGTTTTCTGTAAACTTCAATAATATTTATTCCAATTGAAGCAAGCATTGCGATGTCACATGGGCGCAGAAAATGGCCAGCATCCAGTACCTTATCACCAATCTTTATGTCTTCTCCTGTATAACCTACATGTTTTCCTGGATGAACCTGTGTATGGACCTCAATAAGATCTCCTTTATGTGAAGTGTCTTCTATCTTTACCACAGCATCCGATTCTGGAGGCATGGCAGAGCCTGTATGTACCCTGACACAGGATCCTTCAGATATTTCATCCGTAGCCCTGAGAATAATGGGTGATGAATCGGATGCTGAAACAGTATCTGATGACCGTACAGCGTATCCATCCATTGCTGCCCGATCATAATGGGGCACATTGCGCTCTGCAATCACATCTTTTGCAAGGACCCTGCCACAGCTATCATTTAGTTCTATCGTCTCACATGAATCAGGAGGAGTAAAGGAATTTAGAAGTAACTCTCTGGCATCAGCCAATTTTGTGCGTTTCCTGATAATTTTACTTTTCATTTAAACCAGAACTTCCTTATTCCATCTTTAAACCTATTTTTATCCTCCGGACACAGGAGGAAAAATGGCAACTTCATCTCCATCTGATAGTCTGGTTTCAGTCCTTTCCAGATGGTGAATGTTGTTGCCGTTTACAAATATATTGATATATCCGCGTATTTCCTGTTGTCCATTTTCAAATATAAGATCTTTAACTGCAGGATAGTCTGTGACCAGTATGCTGAGCAAATCAATCACTGTCTCTGCATTATATTCAGCCTGTGATATCCCGGCTTTCTCTCTCACATTTGCAAACAGTTTTATCTTTACATTTCCCATGAATTAAATCATCCAGATAATGTTTTATAAAATTATGCATAAGACCGGTGCAGTAAGAATGTGTCAATTGTTAAAAAAAATGGGATAGCGCGGATTTGAACCGCAGTCCAAGCGTCCCAAACGCTCGAGGATCGTCCAGGCTACCCTACTATCCCGGGTTGATTGGTTTTTAAGTTACAATAAACGGCCTTCAAACAGGTCGTTTTTGCACCTCTCCTAAGTATGCATTCTAATAGATATAGTTTACGATAATATATGATTGATTGCCAGTTAATACTATAAATCTCTAGCTCAGGAAGTAACACGGTTGAAGGACCAGCCACCAAGTATGACCATCATAAAAGCAAATGCTATGACCACTGAAAGACTGGTGAAAGGGGATATCTGTGGATCTGCTATCAATGCCCATCGGAGTGATTCTATTCCATAGGTCAGGGGGTTTAGGAGAACGATGGTTTTAAGCCATACAGGAAGATTTTCAAGAGGGTAAAAAGCTGTACTGGCCATAAGCAGTGGAAATGTCAGAAATGTCATGACCAGCTGAAATCCTTCAATTGATTCTATCTTTGAGGCAATGGATATTCCAAGCCCAATGAATCCAAGCCCTATCAAAAACATTATTGGAATACTCAGGACCTGACCCCATGCTGATGTATAGTTAACACCAATTATTCCGGCAATTACCATCAGTATGATTCCCTGAATCAGTGCAGTTGTAACACCACCTACTGATTTTCCCAGGGCTGTATAAAATCTGCTTACAGGTGCGATCAAAATTTCCTTCAGATAACCAAATTCCCGGTCCCAGATGATTGAGATTCCTCCTGTAAGTGAGGAGAAGAGTACTGACATGGCAATAATTCCAGGAGCCATATAGTCTATGTAACTGATGCCATTAATATCTACAGCAGTGTCCAGTGCAGAACCCAGGAATACCAGAAAGAAAAGGGGAGTTGCAATGGATCCTATTATCCTTGATTTTGATCTCCTGAATCTCAGCATTTCCCTGAGCCACAGTGTGTAAACAGTCTGGAATGCTATTTTCATATCAGTATATTTCATTGATCTCCCCAGCGTCTGTATGCACTGTTCTCAATACCTGCCAGATCAAGCGCTCTTCCGGCAATGGTATATATGATTTCATCAATGGTCTGCGGTCGCGAATAAAATCCAGGGCATGCTGGAAGTACACAGGCACCTGCTCTGTCAGCTTTAAGCATGTTCTTAAGATGAATCTGGTTCAGAGGTGTTTCCCGCGTTACCAGTACAAGCTTATGTCTTTCTTTTAGACAGACATCTGCCACGCGGGTCAGGAGGTTATCTGTTACTCCGTTTGCTATCGACCCGAGTGTCTTCATACTGCAGGGTGCAATTATCATTCCATGTATTCGATAGGATCCACTGGCAACCGGTGCTGTAAAATCTTTCTCATCATGTACAACAGATGCAAGTTCCTGGATCTCTTTGATAGTATAATCACTTTCTATACTTATGATCTTTTTAGCAGATGAAGTAATTATAAGGTGTGTTTTTATCTCGGTTTTTGAGAGTATTTCCAGAAGCTTTATTCCGTAATCTACACCTGATGCACCACTGATCCCAATTACAATCTCCTTCAAGCACGTTCCTCCAGTATAGCGGCCAGATCATCTATCATCTGATAGGAAATATCAACAATATCTCTGATCTCCGATTTTGTAATATTATCTAAATGAATCCCTGCTATAAATACAGTTGTTGTTTTTGTAACATATGATATATGTTTTGCACCATCATATGCAATTTCTGTTTCCCTGTGGCCTGGAGATTTAATAACATCTGTGAACACCCTGTCACTTGATCTGTCATAGTATGCAAAACCCGTTGCTCCAATATGTTCATCCCCTCCTCTTAATACCACTACATTATCTCCCCCAATATTTTTCCATTCCAGAACCAGTTTTGCACGCCCAACCCTTTTGATCATTGATGGCATATTCAATCTCCTTTACAGTTCTGTAAGTCTGAACTGTTTTGTATTCTTCTTCACATCAAAAAATTCCCTCGCAACCTTTGCAACCTTTTCACGATATTCCTGTGGCGTATATACTCCCATTCTCCAGTTATCAAGGTGTGCTTTTTCCAGAATGGAAACTACGTGAGATGCCTCATCAATTCGAATAATCTGATCACCTGTGCGGACCATTGCCTTCATTTCAGTAATTTCAGGAGTTTCAGGAATGTCGACAAGGACTTTTTCGGGTTCAATCCCTGCAAGCTCTGCTATCTCCGTTTCAATTCTGTCAGTGCTGCTCTGTAATTTCAGCACATTCTCACTTACAGATTCAAAACCTGTGTACAGTGCTCTTTTATACAGACGCCTGTCTTCCAGTCTCCTTGCAATATCACCTGCATAACCCGTATCATTTCTCATTGCTTCAAAGAGCTGTGAATCATCCATCTTTCTAAAACTGAAAGGGTCAATTGTCTTGTTTTCGATCAGGTACCTTATTGCCTTTGAACACATTGTTTCTGCAATTCTGGATACATGGTGAAAATAGACTGATGGGTGCATCAGGAACCTTGATACAAGCAGGGATTCTGCTGCTTTGAGTCCTCCCATTCTGACAACTAAGCGGTTTTCGTAGAAATCCATTTCATGGATGAGCCTGATATGATCGACAAGCCCAAAGGTTACTCCTGTATAGTGAGCATCACGTATCAGGTAGTCCATTCTGTCAACATCGATCTCACTGCACAGAATCTGTCCAATTGAGGTTTCTCCTTTAATATGTTTTGCCAGTCTTGAAGGATTCAATCCAAAATCTTCCAGGACATCCCTGATCTCTTCTTTTTTGAGTATATGCTTCACATCATCATGTTTCTGGCGTGTATAATGTTTGATTATTCCTTCACTGACATGGGAAAGGGGGCCGTGGCCAATGTCATGCAGCAGTGCAGCAGCTCGGAGTTCATCCTTCTCATCCGTTCCAGGCTCTTCTATCTGATTGGTCAGCATGCCTGCAAGATGCATTGTTCCAAGGGAATGCTCGAATCTTGTATGATTTGCTCCTGGATAGACAAGATTTGAAGTACCCAGCTGTCTGACCCTTCTAAGTCTCTGCATTCTTTTAGTATCACACAGACCAAGACCCATTGTGTCCATTTCTATATAGCCGTGTACAGGGTCACGTATTACTTTCATATAAGTGGCGCAAAAAGATGGTTTTTGCTGTAGGCAAAAATTGCGCCTTTTCACCTCTCATTATACTGTGGTCGTTAAACTTTTTAACTTTATGCGAGATTTGATTGATACTAGGTGACATAATAGATGATAATATTATCCGGAGGTACAGGAACTCCTAAACTGTTACAGGGAGTAGCCTGTGTCCATGATCATGATGATCTTACAGTTGTTGTAAATACTGCTGAAGATAGCTGGGCTGGTGGAAATCTGGTAACACCTGACATTGATACTGTTCTGTATCTTCTCTCAGGAAAACTCGATACTGATAAATGGTGGGGAATAAAGGATGATACATTCACAACCCACAGAGCCCTGGAAGCTATGGGATTTGATGAAGGTATGATGATTGGTGATAATGATCGTGCAACTCATATTATGCGTACGCAAATGTTAAGAAACGGCCATACTCTCACCAGCTCAATTGAAAAGCTTGCAGATTTATTTGAAATAGATATTCGGGTATTGCCAATGTCTGATGACCCTATATCTACTATAATATGTACACCTGAAGGTGAAATGCATTTTCAGGAATTCTGGATACGTGAAAAGGGTCTTCCAGATATACTTGATGTAAGAATTGAAGGTATTGATAAAGCAAAAATCTCACCTGCTGTGCAGAAAGCACTGAAAACGGATGATCAGATTCTGATAGGTCCAAGCAATCCGGTTACCAGCATAGGTCCCATTTTATCAATACCGGGCATGGTTGATATACTCAAGGAAAAAATAGTTGTGGCAATAAGTCCGATCATAGCAGGCAAGCCTGTAAGTGGTCCTGCAGAGAAACTTATGGCTGCCAGGGGAATTGAGGTATCATCAACAGGAGTTGCTGATGTATACAGGAATATCATGGATGCATTTGTGGTGGATATCAGGGATGAAATCAGTGGCCGGAATTTTGAAACTGATAGATATTCAGTGTATCGTGAGGATACATTGATGAGTTCCGGAAAAAAGAGTGAAAATCTAGCACATGCTGTATTGTCAATATTTGAAGATCTGTCCAAGAGTTGAAATGTCATTCAATATCACATATGGGATTATGCTCTCAGTTCATCCGGGCAAGCGCTACTTATATAAATAATATTGTGTACAGAATACTCGATGCTTGAGCAGCTATATGATAGTCTTGTGAATGCTCCTGTTGTAAAACGCGGGGATTACTCTTATTTTATACATCCTGTTTCTGATGGGGTACCTCTGCTTGAACCATCTCTTCTGGAGGAGATTTCGGAGTGTATTCTTTGCTATGCGGACATGGATGTGGATCGCATAGTCACAGTGGAAGCCATGGGTATTCCAGTTGCAACATGCCTTTCTTTAAAAACAGGTATTCCACTCTCGATAGTCCGAAAGAGAAAATACGATCTTGCCGGAGAAATTGAACTTTCTCAGAGCACTGGATATTCAAAGGGAAAACTGTATGTAAACGGCATATCAGAAGGGGACAGGGTACTCATTGTTGATGATGTGATCAGTACAGGCGGTACACTCCTTGTACTTGTAAAAGCTCTTGAGGATGCAGGCATTAAGATATCTGATGTGGTGGCTGTTATTGAGCGTGGCACAGGTTCAAATGATCTCCGGGATGCAGGTATTGATGTGAAGACCCTTGTTCGTGTTGAAGTTGATGATGACAGGGTGGTTGTTGAGGAGGTATACTCGGACAATGAATGAAGAATTTGATTTCCAGTTTGGCCATGTTATTGATATTATTGATAAAACAGGGGCTGAGATTGTTGGCCTCCAGTTTCCCGAGGGTTTCAAACGCAGAGGTATAAAAATTGCATCATTTATTGAGGAAAATACCGACTGCAGGACCCTGATTTCTGCAGATCCCTGCTTTGGAGCATGTGATATAGACCGGAATCTGTTATCCAGGGTAGATGTTATGTTCCACTTTGGACATTCAGTACTGGAACCTGGAAAATATGAAAATGTACATTTTATTGAGTGTCGAAGCAATGCTGATATTGAGCAGGTTATTGAAAATGCATTGAAAAAACTAACCGGCAAAAAAATTGGCCTAGTTACCACTGTACAGCATGTTCACCACCTGCCCGGGGTGTCTGAGATACTGGAAACTAACGGGATGGAAGCGGTCACAGGTACTGGTGATTCCAGGATTACATATCCGGGCCAGGTACTGGGATGCAATTTTTCAGCTGCCCGGGACCAGATATGTGATGAATATCTCTATATAGGAAGTGGAAACTTTCATCCGGCAGGTGTTTCCCTTTCAACAGGAAAGCGTGTACTGGTCGCAGATCCTATTCTCAATGAAGTACGTGAAATTAACACCGAAAAAATAATCCGACAGAGGAGTGCTGTTATTGCAAAATGCATGGATGCATCTCTTTTTGGAATAGTTGTATCTGACAAGAATGGCCAGATAAGGATGGATACTGCAAAGAGGCTCAAGGAACTGGCACATCAACATGACAGGCAGGCGCATATTCTCTCAATGGACTTGGTCACACCTGAGCAGCTCTTAAATTTTAAAGTGGATGCTTTTATCAATACTGCATGCCCAAGAATTGCAATTGATGATGTGGGTCTCTACCCGGCTCCAATGTTAACGCCTGTGGAATTTGAAATCGTTCTTGGAGAGCGCAGCTGGGATGAACTTGTTCTGGATGAAATAAGGGGTGAATGATTTTTAAATGAAAAGACGCAAACTTGAAATGCTGCTTGAAGAGGTTGAAAGTTTCCAGGAACCTGATGTAATCCTTGAACAATATTCAACACCTGCAACCGTTGCCTCGGATATGCTTCATTTTGCATATATGAAAGGAGATATTGAAGATAAGAAGATATATGATCTGGGCTGTGGAACAGGGATACTATCAATTGGTTGTAAATTGCTTGGAGCAGCAGAGGTTACTGGTTTTGATTCAGATGAGAGGGCTCTCAATATTGCAAGAGCAAATGCTAAAAAAATGGATGTGGATATAGACTTCATATATTCTGATATAGAAGAGGTTTCAGGCCATGCACAGACTATTGTGATGAATCCTCCATTTGGTGCACAGAAAAAGGGTAGTGACAGGCCATTTATAAAAAAAGCACTTTCAACTGGTGAGATCATTTATTCAATTCATAATCGGGGAAGCTATGATTTTATCAGTAAATACATTGCACCTGCGATAATTTCTGATCAATATACTGCTTTTTTCCCCATAAAACGAACATTTAAATTCCATAAAAGAGATGTAGAACGAATTGAAGTGGAAATTTATAGAATTATAAATGAATTATAAAGCTGATAAAGGTCTTAAAAATACTTTAAATTTCAAGAGGGATAGGCATTAGGATAAGAAGTAAGAAGAAAGCCTCAAGAAGACGTCTACAATCGTCGGAGACCAAAGACCGGAAAACAAATTTGCGTACAATAGATCAGGATACTCCTGAAAAAAGTAAAAAAGATACGGATAAAAAGAAGCCAGATATATCACACGAAGATGATGAAGGGTCCAGAACTGTGCTTCCGGGAGACCATATTGGTATTACTGAAGAGTTTGCCTCAGGTGAGGGGACCTACTCTCTAGCCGGGGATATTTATGCAAACAGGACCGGAAAGGTGCATGTCAACAAGAAGGACCGGAAGATCTCTGTAGTACCTATTACCAGTGTTCCTCCTGTAATCAATAAAGGTGATATTGTTATTGGTGAGATTGTAAATGTTCGCGACTCGGTTGCTATAGTTTCCATCTCATCAATAAAGGGGTCCAGTGAACGGGAATTTATGAGCGATGATAATTTTGTGATACATATATCAGATGTCAAGGATTCCTATGTAAAGGACCTGTCTAGAGAATTTTCCCTGGGAGATGTTGTGAAGGCAAAGGTAATAGATACAGAAAAAATGCGTCTTACAACTTCTGATGATTCACTGGGTGTCATGACGTCCAGGTGTTCAAAATGTCATGGGATACTCAGGATGGAAGACAAAAATCTCAAATGTCCATCATGTGGAAGGATTGAGCATAGAAAGCTTTCTAAGGATTATGGTACAGGGGTAGTCTGAGACCGGCAAAAGCCGACTTTAAGAGGTAGCACTTATGGAACTAAAGATTATAGATAAAACAGATGATGAACTGAGCATTGAAATAAAGGGTGAGGATCACACATTTCTCAACATGCTGAAATTCATACTTCTGGAAGATGAAAGGGTAAATATTGCATCCTATGATATGAAACATGTAAGTATCAGTGATCCAATACTTTTTGTAAAGACTGAAAACACAGATCCTGTGGATGTTGTCAGAGATGCACTAGCAATTCTGATCTCCCAGTGTGATGAGTTCATAGAATCATTCACTCATGCTCTTGAATCCTGAACCTGGTGTACAAATGTGTGGAAATAATTGAAAATAATGAAAATTCACTATATTTAATAGCTTTTTCAAGTATTTCCTCTACACATATTCTTATTACATACTGCTGTAATCTCATATTGATGAGGTAATCATATGGAACTGGATGAAAACTCATTGCAGAAGTTTGGATATATACGACGTGAGACCAGTGGTTCGATCAACATTGATCCATTGCAGACCGGTGGTATGCTGACTGAGGCAGCCCGCAGAGCACTGGTGGAATGGGGTGATGGATATTCTGTATGTGATTTCTGTCCCGGTACTGTTGACATTATAAAAAAACCTCCAATAAATGAGTTTGTGCACAAAGCACTCCCTTCTTTTCTGGGCATTGATGAGGTAAGGGTAACCACAGGTGCCAGGGAAGCCAAGTTTGCTATCATGAATTCCTTCAGGAATAAAGGAGATACAGTATTGCTTGATGGGCTGGCACACTACTCCTCTCATCTTGCAGCACAGCGTGCAGGTCTTTTAATAGAAAAGGTTCCAAGCTCCGCAAGTCCTGAATACACCATTGATCCTGAAGATTATGGACATTGTATAGAGAAGATAATCCAAAAGACCGGAAAACCTCCTGTACTGGCACTGTTGACATATCCAGACGGAAATTATGGAAACATTCCGGATGCTTCTAAAATAGCTTCAGTATGCCATGAATATGATGTTCCCCTTATTCTCAACGGAGCGTATTCAGTTGGAAGGATGCCTGTTGATGCAGGTAAAATTGGAGCAGACTTTATAGTTGGAAGCGGCCATAAATCAATGGCTTCAGCAGGTCCGATTGGCATTCTTGGCGCCAGTGAAGAATATGCGGATATTGTGTTTAGAAAATCCCCTACACATAAAAAAAAGGAAATTGAAATGCTTGGATGCACTGCAAGGGGAGTTTCTATAATGACCATGCTTGCATCTTTCCCTGCTGTGGTAAAAAGGATCCGTGAATGGAATAGGGAAGTTGAAAATGCCCGATGGTTTTCAGAACAGCTTGGAAATATGGGAATAAGACAGATGGGTGAAATCCCACACAATCATGATCTGATGTTTTTTGAGGCACCTATATTATATGAAATATCGCAGAATGCAAAGGGTGGCCGTTATTTCTTGTATAAAGAACTCAAGGCACGCAAAATCCATGGAATCAAACCAGGACTTACAAAAAATTTCAAGCTGAGTACATACGGTGTAGGTCGTGAAAAACTATCCTCAGTGGTGGACGCTTTTGATGAGATAATTAAAAAGCATGATTGATTTTGCAATAAAATAATTACTTTTTAAATCACTCATTCAATTTGAGTGTGCTGTATTTGTAATGGTGGAGTATCCACACATAAGCTTTATGTTTTTAGATCCCATATATGATATGGGGTGCAGGGTATAAAAGCCGGTGAAAATTTATCCTCCATAGATGAAAGTCTTTCTGGAGATGAGCATACCGTTTCAATTGAAGATCTGCTGGAGAGGCTGGATACTTCAGAATCAGGACTTACACAGGCTGAAGCTGACAGAAGAATGGATGAATTCGGGCCAAATATTCTGGAAAAGGGTCGAAAGGAAAATCAGATCATCCGGTTCCTGAAACACTTTAAGAATCTATTCTCTGTACTGCTGCTTATAGGTTCAGCTCTATCTTTCATTGCTGAATGGCTGAACCCGGGACAGGGCAATATCTATATTGCCGGTGCTCTGTTTGGGGTTGTTATCATCAATGCCATTTTTACTTTTTTTCAGGAATATAAGGCAGAGAAGATTATGGAAAATTTCCAGCAGCTTCTTCCGCCCCATACCCGTGTTATAAGGGATGGAAATGTCAAAGATGAACTGGCCTCCGACCTTGTGGTAGGTGACATTATTGTTATTGAGGAAGGGGACCTTGTACCTGCAGATGCAAGATTGGTTGAAGTGAACAGCCTGAAGGTTGATAATTCTTCCCTGACCGGGGAATCTGAACCGCAGCTGAGGTCCCTTAAATGCACACATCAGAATATACTGGAATGCCGGAACATGGTGTTCTCAGGAACGCTTGTAAGGACAGGAAATGGAAAGGCTGTAGTTATAGGTACGGGCAATAACACCCAGATCGGTTCACTTGCGACCCTTACCGGAGAAACATCTACTGTAGATACACCAATTAAAAAAGAGATCAAAAAGTTTATTGAGATAATTTCTATTATTGCCATAAGCCTTGGCATCATTTTTTTTATTGCAGGCTATATGATTCAGGAAATATTTCTTGCAAGCCTGATATTTGCGATCGGTATTATCGTGGCAAATGTCCCTGAAGGTCTTTTGCCAACAGTCACTCTGTCCCTGACACTTGCATCCAAAAGAATGGCAAAGAGAAACGCTCTGATAAAACATCTGGAATCTGTTGAAACCCTGGGTTCCACAACTGTGATCTGCACAGACAAGACCGGGACTCTTACACAGAATAAAATGAAGGTTTATTCACTTTACCTTAACCGGAAGCTGATGGATGCAGAGCAGATAACAGATGAAGGAGAGGCTGGCGATATATTTATCAGGATATCTGGATTGTGCAATAATGCAGATCTAATAGATTCAGATCCCGGGTATTCAGGAGATCCAACCGATGGTGCGCTTCTTGTATTTGCAGACGATCATACAGACCTTGTAGACCTTCATGAACACTATCCCCGGCTGCAAGAGTACCCATTTGATTCCCTTACAAAAAGGATGCAGGCGATATGCTCCACTCCTGATGGCAATAAGGAAGCATATGTTAAAGGTGCGCCTGAGGTAATTCTGGATATGTGCTCACAGGTACATACAGAAGATGGACTTGATACACTGGAGGATACAGATCGAAAAGAAATCCTTAAAAAAGAACTTGAAATGGCAGAAAAAGGGGAACGTGTCATAGGCCTTGCCTACAGGCCAGTTGAGGGTACAGATGAATATGTTGATGATTTTATTTTCCTTGGACTGGCCGGATTACAGGACCCTCCAAGAGTGGAAGTAAAAGAATCCATTGCAAAGTGCCATGAAGCAGGTATTAAAGTGGTTATGATCACAGGTGATCATCCTGTCACAGCAGGGGCAATTGCTAAAAGTGTGGGCCTTAATGATTCAGGTGAAGATATTGAGTTCATAACAGGTGAAGAACTGAAGCAACTTTCAACTGAGGAACTGGCAGAGAGACTGAAGTCAAAAAGTATTGTTTTTGCAAGAACATCTCCTCTCCAGAAACTGAAAATTGTACAGGCTTTTCAGGCATCAGGTGAAGTTGTGACAATGACCGGAGATGGGGTAAACGATGCACCTGCTATCAAGCATGCTGATATGGGTGTTGCAATGGGCAATGGTACAAATGTTGCACAGGAAGCTGCTGATATGGTTCTGCTGGATGATAATTTTGCAACTATCGTAAATGCTGTTGAAGAGGGAAGAACGGTGTTTGATAATATTAAAAAATTTATTTCGTACATTCTGACCAGTAACATTCCTGAAATACTTCCCTTTATTGCATTTATACTACTTGGCATTCCTCTTCCACTGACTGTTCTTCTGATTCTTGCAATAGATCTTGGAACCGATATAGTTCCTGCCCTGGCGCTTGCTAGAGAAAGAGGTGAAGAGGATGTTATGAAAAAACCTCCACGTTCAAAAGATGAGCGGCTGCTTACCTCACAGTTACTGATAACTTCCTACGGCATAAAAGGACCCCTGGAAGCTGCAGCAGGATTTGCATGCTATTTTGCAGTTCTCTATGGTGGCGGATGGACATGGGGTGATACACTTTCATCCGGGGATATTCTATACAGTCAGGCAATAACTGCCTATTTTGCTGCCATAATTATCTGCCAGATTGCAAATGTACTGACTTCACGTACCAGAAGACAGTCATCAATAAACAGAGATCTGTTCAAAAATTCCTGGATATTTTACGGAATTGTTCTGGAATTGATTATACTTGCAGCAATTATCTGGCTGCCTCAGGCAAACCTTGTGTTCAATACAGCACCGGTGGACCTGAAATATATTGTGCTTGCTGTTCCTTTTGCCCTGACAATAATGTTCATAGATGAGATAAGGAAATTCCTTGTTAGAAAAGATGTGTCATATGTGCGGGGAATACTGGACTGGTAACTTCTTTTGACCTTTATTTTTAAAGAAGTACGATTCATTGCCTATTTTATTTTTTAACATAGTAGTAGTTAATTATAAATATTATTAAATAGGTAATAAGTTACCGTATACCGTATAGGTGATATGGATGATAGAACATTTAAAATTGAATTACATTTCGAAAACAGGAATAGTTATGTTGGCTGTCGTGGTTGTGTGCCTATTGCTCACAGTACCTGTATCTGCAGCTGATATAGATGAAACTACAGAATCAATTGCAAACCTTGAAACTGCTCTTACATTTGTATGGATAATTCTGGCAGGAGCAATTGTCTTTTTCATGCATGCAGGCTTTTCGCTTGTGGAAGCTGGTCTTACAAGAACCAAAAATACTGCCAATATTCTTATGAAGAACCTTATAACCATATCACTTGGTGTGGTTATCTACTGGCTTGTTGGTTGGGGGATAATGTATGGAGCATCGGCATACGGCCTTGTTGGAACCGATCAGTTTCTTCTATCAGGAGCTGATAATTCACTGTGGAACAGCTGGTGGTTCCAGATGGTCTTTGCAGCTACCGGGGCTACCATTGTTTCAGGTACAATGGCTGAAAGGACCACTTTGAAAGGCTATCTTGCATTCACTATCCTTATGGTGGCTTTCATATATCCGATCCACGGACACTGGGTATGGGGGGATGGAGAAATATCAATTCTTGCAGGATCTGCAAGTCCTCTGGTAATGGCGGTGGGAGCCGGATTGCATGATTTTGCAGGGTCGGGTGTTGTACACTCAATTGGTGGTTATGCAGCCCTTGCAGGCGCAATGGTGGTAGGAGCAAGACTTGGTAAGTTCAGAAATGGTGAACCAATGGTCATTCCCGGACACAATCTTACATTTGCATTTCTTGGAACCCTGATACTTGCCTTTGGTTGGGTAGGATTTAATGGTGGCAGTACACTGGATGCAAATGATGCTTACATGAACCTGGTAATAGTTAACACATTCTTGTCCGGTGCTGCAGGAGCTCTTACTGTTCTGCTGATCACCTGGTTCAAGACTGGAAAACCCGATCCTTCATTAACTGCAAATGGACTTCTTGCAGGACTTGTATCTATCACTGCACCATGTGGATCTGTTGCCAACTGGTCAGCACTTGTTATAGGAATAATCGGAGGAATCATTCTGTATGCAGGTGTCATGTTCAATGAGAATGTCCTTAAGGTGGATGATCCGGTAGGTGCCATTTCAGTACATGGTTATGCAGGAAGCTGGGGTCTTTTATCTGTTGGAATTTTTTCGATTGGAATGGGTAATGGAATACTCGCAGATGCAGTATATGCAGCAGAAGGAGTTGGCCTGATATATGGTGGGTTCAGTCAGTTTGCAATACAGCTTATAGGTGTAGTGGTCAGTATAGTATGGGCTTTTGGTTTATCCTATATATTATTCAGAATCATTGATTCTCTGATAGGACTGAGAGTTTCAGAGACTGAGGAAATTGAGGGTCTTGACATAGGTGAACATGGTGTAAGGGCATACCCCGAATTCATACTTGAAAGCGGGGACAGGTGATCTGTATGAAGAAGATTGAAGCAATTATCAGAAATACAAAATTTGGTGATGTTAAAGCAGCACTTGAGAGTGCCGGCTTTGAAAGCATGACTGCAGTCCATGTGGAAGGCAGAGGAAAACAGAAAGGAATTGTACAGCAGTGGAGGGGTAGAACCTATAGTGTTGATCTGCTTCCAAAGATAAAGATAGAGATCGTGGTGCCTGATGATACAGTGGACAGGATTATATCCATTATCCAGGAAAGTGCTTCTACCGGCAATATTGGAGATGGTAAGATATTCGTATATCCTGTTGAAACTGCTATTAGAATTAGGACAGGTGAAAAAGATGAAAGTGCACTCTAAAGAGTGTACTTTTTTTTAATGGTAATAATTATTCAGTCTCAATCAATTGTTTTTATCTCTGGGTCACTGACATGAAGTATTTCAGCAAGTTCACGTCCCTGTTCCCCTATATCTGAGAGCTGGTTGTAAAGTTCTTCTTTTGTTATGTATTTTTCAGTTCTGGTATCATCAGCCTGCTGGATCTTGATGGATATTTCATTTTTGACATATGCTCTTTCCAGGCACTCTCTGACAATTTCTCCATACTGTCTGGCAATAATCCTGAGACAGTCAAAAATACGATTACTGGCAAGAGCATCCTCGCCATCAAGCATTATCTGAGTCAGTTTATTGGACTTCACATATTCCTGGAGGTATATTTTGAGTTCCTGGACCAGAATTTCAATATTATTCATATCCAGTGAGCCTGAAAGACGGCTATCTTCTGTGATATCATTGTCATCAAAGTACACAACGTATCTTCCATCATCAGAGGTTACTCTAAACTTCTGCTCCCCATCCTTGTCCTCAAATATGGCATCAATATGCTCAGGCTCGTATCTTGCTGAGAATAGTGTAAAATCGGAGACTTCCATCATTTTGAGTTTATCTTCTTTATGAATTATTCCTGATTTTTTAAGAGTTGGAAGTGACAGTTCTCCGCAAAGGTCCTCAACGGTGAGTACATCCTGTGCAAATGTTACTTCCAGAGTATATTCCATTCCATTGCTTTTACCAATGACCGTACCCTGCAAAAAACCATCTTTCATTGAAGCCCTGTACCTTTTATGGGTATTGTATATATAATCTGCAAAAAAAGGGCTTAGTATTGACAGAATCCTTGATTCAAGAGCATCTATATCATTACGGGCTGTCTTTTCAATTTTTTCAATCTCTTCCTGCAGTGTCTCTATCTCACGGGATGTTATGGATTCACAGCTATCAACAATCTCTTTTTTTACCTTTGATATTTCTTCATAATCTCCATGTCCAGATATATCTGTTATATAACCCACAATTTCATTTTTGAGATTTTCAAGTTCTTCAGCCTTTTTATCTGATTCTGATCTGCTCTGGTCTCGGTCATGTTTTATATTGATTGCGGACTTCTCCAGTGGTATGGCAGTTCTGCAAACATTAACAAGCTCCTGCAGATCCTGAATAAAATCACGCTGAACCGGCAGCTCTGTAGAATCCTGATATGTAAATATCATCAATTTGCCTCCCCCTATTTGTAAAAAATAGCCATACTACAGATAGGGAATATAAAAATAAAAGGTTTGTGTATAAGGCTGGATAATCAGTCTTTCAGGCAAGAATATTTCGTACAGGCTCAAGTAGCATATTCATATACCTGGCAGCTCCATTTTTCAGATCCATTGGATGAAGTTCTCCTGACTGGAAAGTCTCTTCAAGTTCCTGGTAATTTTTGCATACAAGTTCTCCACCATATTTTTCTGGCCTGTAGAACACAATATTATTGTACCGTGGCAATATATGGTACTGGAATAGTGC
The DNA here is from genome assembly GCF_000217995.1 of Methanosalsum zhilinae DSM 4017. Classification (GTDB taxonomy): domain Archaea; phylum Halobacteriota; class Methanosarcinia; order Methanosarcinales; family Methanosarcinaceae; genus Methanosalsum; species Methanosalsum zhilinae. The sequence goes on from NC_015676.1 coordinate 1,962,093, forward strand.
AAGTACAGGATTATCTTTGATTTCACCGGCAGGGCAGAATGCTTTTTTCATTTTTTTCTGAATATCCTCTTCACTGTCATCAACTGATATGTAGTTGTTCTTTGAAGATGCCATCTTGGTTCCATCCAGGCCCAGTAATATGGGAGTATGGATACAGACCGGAACCTTGAACCCATGGCCAGGCAATCCTTCCCTTGCAAGCATATGAATCTTCCTCTGATCAATTCCACCAACAGCTACATCGACATTGAGCATTGCAATATCAATTGCCTGCATTATGGGATAGACCATCTGGGAGACTTTTGGGTCTTCCATCTGTCTGCCAACCTCATCCATGCTTCTGCGGGCACGATTGAGTGAAGTTGTACTTGTGAGCTTGAGAACATTGAGCATATATTCAGGATCCAGCTGGAAATCCGATCCATATACAAATTCGGTCTTTTCAGGATCAAGTCCAAGGGCAATGAAACATCTTTTATTGTAGTCGGCAGTTTCACGCACCTCCTCCATTGTACCTTTTTTATTGAGGAATGCATGTACATCTGCCAGAAGTACTGTGATTTCAAATCCTGCATTCTGCAGGTCAATCAGCTTATTGACTGTAAGTACATGCCCCATGTGGATCTTGCCGCTGGGTTCATATCCCACATATGCTGTTGGATTATCTTTATTTTTAAGAAGATCAATAAGTTGCTCATCAGTCACTATTTCCTGAACATTTCTCTTTATCAATTCAAGCCTGTCCATGGGTTCACCGCTGTTATAATTATATTTAGTTCCTGGATTGTTGATCCATTATTTGCTACTTTCTGTGATAATCTATCTCGCTCATCATTCAATTGCATAATATATAAATTCAAGGTTTAGAAATACCCAGCAATATTTGCTTTTGAAGTATCAATTTGCAGCATATTTTGCTGCATTGATAAATCTGATATACTCCCTGTGCAGAAATAATAGACACCTCATATCTGTGAATACTGGACTTTGCTGAAATTATACAGGCAGAAGACATATGACACATATTTTAGATATATGTAATACCTGCAGGATACTTCCGGTCCGGAATAATTGAGGATGTGGTTATAATGGTAGACAATGAAATGATTGAAATGTATGGGAAAATGCATATTGCATTGCAAAAGCTTGAAAAGTGTTCTGAGTTTTCTTCTCTGGTACCTGAAGTGCGGACAAATCTTGTCTATGCCAGATCTTCTGCAAAGGATACAGATGATGTTCTGGCAGTTGATGGGAGGATCACCGTTGTTAATGGTATGCCCCATGCATCAGGAAATGTGAAATTTGCAGCTTCAAGTCACATGGCACGACTCATGTTAGAACTCAGGAAAGTGGATCCTTCCTATCGTGCAGGAATTGATTTTGCCAATGGTCCTGAACTGGCCAGCTGGCTTGAAGACTTTTGCCGTGAGAAAAAGTGGCTTTTTGGGTCTATTGACCGGAGCAGGGAGCCTGAGGAAATTAAGCAGGCTGAAGGGATGTCAATGCCATGGAAAGTCCAGGAAGCAGTCCGAACAGTTGATGGACAGGTCCCAAAAATATTCTATGAGACCGGTGCAGTAGGAAAAGAGCCCGTAAGCGTTCTTGTAGGATCAGATCCTCTGGAGGTTGTAGACCAGGTCTGTGAAATAGCGAGGGCGTACAATGCCAGAAAATGATTTCAAAGTTGGAAAGATAGATAATAAGGCTTTTTCATCTTTCATACTCAATCGCCTGGGTGAGAAGGATGATTCCATTATAGTTCCTCCAAGCAGCGGGGTAGATGCAGGTGTAATTGACATTGGAAACAATAAGGTTCTCATTGTTGCAGAAGATCCGATATTTATGATACCAAAACTTCCACTTGACATATTCGGGTGGTGTACAGTTCATATAGGTGCCAGTGATGTGGCTGTTATGGGTGTAAAACCTGAGTATATGACCTACTCTCTGCTGCTCCCACCTGGAACCCCTGATGATGATCTGCGTGTAATTGTTGATTCTATCCATGATGCAGCCCTTGAACTGGGCATTTCGATAGCAGGAGGGCATACGGGCTATTATCCTGGTTTTACTTCTCCGACTATTGGAGGGATTACGGTTTTCTCGGTAGCCGACAGGGATGGTTTTGTAACTCCGGCAGGAGCTGTTCCGGGTGATGACATCATTCTGACAAAAGGTCCTGCAATTGAGACTGCAGGTATACTCTCAGTACTTGGTGAGAAAGAACTGGAGAAGAACTACTCCTCTGAGCTGATAGAGAAGGCAAAGGTTCTCAGCAGGCAGATGACTGTGGTAGCCGATGCCCTGATTGCTATGGATTCAGGCGGTGTTACTGCCATGCATGATGCTACTGAAGGTGGAGTCATAGGTGGTCTTGCAGAGATTGCAGATGCAAGCGGTGTTGGCATGACTGTCGATGAGAACCTGTTTGTATATCCTGATGAGGTTCGCATGGTCTGTGAAGCATTTGATATAGATCCTGTCAAAGCGATAGCTGAAGGTTCTCTGCTGATCACTGCAGATTCCAGCTTTTCAGACAGGATAATCAGTGCTCTAAGCAGGAAGGGAATCGCAGCTTCGGTTATCGGCAGTGTGATCGACGACCCGGGTACACGTATCCTGCAACGCATGGATGGATCTGAAATACCTCTTGAAGTACCTGATCAGGATCCTTTCTGGCCGGTTTTTTTTGAGCAGGTAGAAAAAATATCTGAATAAGTTCCAAAAAGCAATCTCAGATGGAGCTAAACTCTGAATACAGGCTCTTTTATTTTTTTTCTCGAGATATCTGCTCTGTGTACAATCTGAAATAAACCTTAAAAACCAGGAATAATTTTGAGTGATACTTTTATTAAGGTTTAGTTCTATTATGGGTAAAATTACAGCTCTCTTACAGGAACAGGTGAAAGAATGAAGACCGAAGTGCTATATTCAGGAAAAGCTAAGACCATCTACAAGACAGACAACCCCTCTGAACTCATTGCAGAATTTAGAGACAGTTTGACAGCATTTGATGGAAAAAAGAAGAGCGAAGTAGCAAAAAAAGGATATTACAATGCTCAGATATCCAAGAAAATTTTTGAAATGCTGGAAGAGAAGGGAATTAAAACTCATTTCAAAAAAATGGAATCTGATACTGAGATGCTTGTTGATGCTGTGGAAATAATCAAAATAGAAGTAATACCACGAAACATAGCAGCAGGCTCTATCACAAGAAAATATCCGATCAAAGAGGGGACTCACTTTACGAGACCGGTTATTGTAATGGATTACAAGAGTGATGAATATGCAGACCCGATGATCAATGAAGATATTGCCATTGCAATGGAACTCGCAACACCCGAGGAACTAAAACAGATAAGGTCGATGGCACTGAAAATAAATGAGATACTTGTGGAATATCTGGATCAGAAGGGACTGAAACTCCCGGATTTCAAACTGGAGTTTGGAAGAGTCAATGGAGAAATTGTTGTAGCTGATGAAATATCATGTGATACCTGCCGTTTATGGGACAAAACTACGGGGGATTCACTTGACAAGGATATATTCAGATTTGACAAAGGTGACCTTACAAAAGCCTATGAAGAAGTTGCCAGGCGAATCGTACCGGAAATTTTTGAGTAAATCAGGAATTACAAAATGAAATATGACGTGATCATTGTAGGTGCAGGAGTCAGCGGACTGCTCTGTGCACTTACATTGTCAAAACACGGCAACAAAGTACTTGTACTTGAAAAAGGAATGACTATTGGAGGGCAGTGTAACAGCTATAACGTTGATGGGTATCAGGTTGATACAGGCCCCCATGCAATAACCCACCTGGAAGTTGGGCCACTCAAACGACTTATGGACAATTATTTTGATTATGTCCCTGTATTTGAAAACTATGGAAATTATTTTGCCAGAACAGAAAAGAATTTTATGGTTGTCCCCTCCAACCTGAAAGAATTCATTACATTTGATGCACTTCCAAAACGGGACCGTCTGATAATTGCTCAGGGAATCACAAAGGCACTTACACTTTCCACATTTGGAATGGACCTCTCAAAGCAATCAGTTTATGATACACTTCCTAAAACTTTATCTAATGATACCTGTGACTTTGTCAATGCTATCTGCTATTTTCTTTCGGGAAAATCAATGAAGGAGACATCTGTTCACAGGATATTGACAGGAAGTGCCTTTGTCAGGGACAGTATCACACAGGAACAGTTTGAAATGGATATGGGTAAATTTGAGAGAAAGCAGACAGAATCTATACTCCAGTCACTCATACCCTCAAATCTTCACAAACCATTGCACAGCCGTATGAGTACTTTCTCTGTTCCACTGACATCTTTTGGAAGACTGGCAACCAACCAGGCCAGCTGTTCCCAGGGATATCCAAGACAGGGTCTAAAGGCATTGCTTAACACCATACTCCAGTCACTGCCAGATAGCGTGGAGATAATGACTGAGAACAGGGTGAACAGAATTATTACAGAGAATGGAAAGGCAATAGGTGTGGAAGCAGATGATACCTACCATTCAAATATGGTAATTCATACCGGCTTTGCAAAGCACCTCCCGAAAATGACAGAACAGCTACCTGCATCCTATATACAGGAGCTTGATGAAATCGATCAAACAAAAAGCCTTACCATCTGGCTTGGACTGGATCAGGTTATGGAAGAGTTCAGCTACATTGGTTCAGAGATCTGGTTTAAGGATTTCCCATACTGGGCAATGCCTATCAGTAACTATGATTCATCCCTTGCACCAAAGGGAAAGCAGCTTGTAGGATTTGCATTTATAATTGACAGCAATAATTCTGAAAAGGCTGAGATTGAAAAAGCATACAATACTATATACAGAGCAGTACCTGGTATTGAAAAACACATAGAAATGAAACATGAACAGATTGGAGTCCCTGAAAAAGGTGCGGTTACCATTAATGGAAAATTCGCAAATGTCAGGACACCTATAAAAAACCTGTATCTTGCAGGAACAGATACTGATAACCGAAGCATGGGTATTACAAGGGCAGCCTATTCAGTTATAGAACTGCTAAAAGCAGTAAAAGAAGACGGAAATTTGAACAATTAAATAAAATGGTCAAGTGTGCGCTGACATTTAATCTCATCCAGTAATTTTGCCTCTGGCCGCCACCTGGACTCATGTGTTTCAAGACGCATAGACATGCATTTCAGGGCTTCTTCAATTGATGAAAAATGTTCTGGATCTCTGTTAAGCGCTCTGCGAACACCTTCCCTGACCACCCAGACTCCAAGCGGAGCCCAGTATTGCGGTCTAATCTCCCGTACAATAAATATTGAGGCCTGTCTGTGTATACTAAATAGATATTCAAGCGCTGCCAGTCTTGCAGAGTAATACCCTCCTGCCAGAGTTGAATATCCCTTTTTTCCCGAAACTGTTTCATGATCTGATCCAACCCATATTTCATCTCCTGACCAGACAGCTCTGGGCATCCATGCCTCAATGAGTTCAAAGGAATATGTTCTGGGAATAAGCAAAACTTCAAAATAATTACCGAATAGTTCACCTGAGAAAAGAGTAAAATCAGATATCTGAGGATAGTCCCTGATCTTTTCAATCAGTTTTTTTCCAGCCATGTCGTCGACTGCTGTTATCGACCATCTGGTGGGTACCAGACGCCTCTGTTTACCAAGCAGCCCAATTGAAAGCAGATGTGTTATATGATGGACAGGTATGTTACCTGAATACAGTTCACTGACTGCATCTTCTGCACTTGCATCGGTGTCATAGGCAAGGTAATCAACTTTTCTTGGTACTGAAGGATTGTCCACAACGTCCAGTTTCTCAATAATACCTGAAGGACCCATCGGAGTTAGAACATCATCAAAATGCATATCCCGGGATGGTGACCTGGAAAACCATGCTTCAGTATCAACAGGGTTCTTTGAAAGAGCGATCTCCTGAGATTTTAGAAGAAGAGGATTTTTATGGACTGACTTACCGGCATCTGTGACATTTAAACAGGTGTTTGCCCTGATAAGCCGGGTACGTGAAGCTATAACATTCCTGATATCAAGATCACACAGTTGCCGGGGATCATCAAAACTGATAGCATCCACGCCTCTGATCTCAGGTGGGATCATGGGGCCTGCCTGTACGTCAGGATATCCATATCTTCCAACAAAAACCGCAGGAGGAGATGCACCGAAAATAGATTTATTGTCTTTGAAAACCGAAGAAATTGATTCTATATCACTGATCTTTTCCACAATAGGACATAAAGGTCTGCCACAAAGACCTTTTCCCTTGCACTTTATACATCTATGTGACAATTATTCACTGTCCCCGCACATTACACAGCCATACTCTTCAAGAACACCTTTTTTGTATAGCCAGCCTGATTTCTGTACAAACTTACATACATGACACATACCAGTTACCTTCTCTTTTTCAGAGATACCTTCCATCAGCCTTGAAGCAAGCTTTGATATTTCCTTCTGCGTTTCCTCAGAGAAGCCTATATCAGCCCCTCTCTTTTCACTCATATACTGAGAAACGGCTGCTCTTGACAGTCCAAGCATTTCAGCAACCCTTTGCTGGTTACATCCATAATCCATGATCAGAGAACGGGTCAGTTCCACCCTGATAGCAGGCAGAATCTTTTGTACCATGATCTCACATGATGTTTTCATCGAAAAATCCTCTAATAGTATTTACACCTGCAGCTATTGATCCTTATTCTTCTTAAGATAATCTTCAATGGCAGCATGCAGGCCATCTGCTGCAAGATTTGAACAGTGCATTTTTACAGGAGGCAGGCCTTCAAGTTCATCTGCAACTTCATCACGTGTAATCCTGAGAGCCTCTTCTATAGTTTTACCTTTTGCCATCTCGGTTATCATACTGGAGGTCGCAATTGCAGCTCCACATCCAAATGTTTTAAACTTTACGTCCTCCAGAATATCGTCCTTTACCTTGATGTAGATAGTCATCATATCTCCACATGCCGGATTTCCTACTTCACCTACACCATCTGCATCCTCTATCTCTCCAACATTGCGTGGATTTTTGAAATGATCCATTACTTTTTTACTGTACATATTATCATCCTCATTGTTTCAGATCCAATTATTTTCGAGCAAGAGGTGACATTCCACGAAGCTTTGTAACAATGTCCACAAGCAGCTCTACCACAAAGTCAACATCCTCCATTGTATTGTTCTTGCCCATTGAAAAACGCAGAGATCCATGTGAATCCTCTGGTTTAAGGCCGATAGCCTTTAAGACATGTGAAGCTTCAAGTGATTTGGATGAACATGCAGATCCTGTGGAAACTGCCACACCCTCCATATCAAGCATCAGTACCATGGATTCTCCTTCAACAAAACTGAACCTTATGTTGGCTATATTTGGAAGACATTGGGTGGGATGTCCGTTAAGATAGAGATCATCAATTCTCTCCTCAAGTTTGTTGATCAGGGAATTTCTCAAATTGAGAATATATTTTGAGTTCTTATCAAGGTTCTCAACAGCCATTGAAAGAGCCTCTGCAAAACCGACAATTCCTGCAATATTCTCAGTTCCTGAGCGAAGACCTCTTTCATGTCCTCCTCCATGCAATAATGGCTCTAATTTAGTGCCTTTTCTAATATACAGTGCACCAACACCCTTTGGTCCATGGATTTTGTGAGAGGACATTGAAAGCATGTCAACTCCCAGATCATCAACATTGACCGGGATCTTACCCACGGATTGCACTGCATCGGTATGCAAATATATACCCTTCTCTTTTGCAATTTTGCTTATCTGGGAAATCGGTTCAAGAGTACCTATTTCATTGTTTGCATGCATTACAGTTATCAGTATCGTGTCCTCACGGAGCGAATTTCTAAGCTCATCCATATCAATGATACCATATTCATCCACCGGTACATAGGTTATTTCAAACCCTTTTTTTTCCAGATACTTGCAGGTGTTAAGAACTGCTGGATGCTCGATCTGGGACGTAATTATATGTTTCCCTTTTTCAGAGTTCCTGTAAGCAATTCCTTTTATTGCAAGATTATCAGACTCGGTTCCCCCAGAAGTAAATACAATCTCTTCAGGCTTTGCACCAATTGAATCTGCCAATATCCGGCGGGAATTTTCGAGAGCTTCTGCGGCTTCTGTACCAAAGGAATGAAGGCTTGAAGGATTGCCATACTTTTCAGTAAAATAAGGGAGCATGGCATCCAGCACCTGAGGATCAACACCTGTTGTTGCTGCATGATCCATATAAATTCGTTTCATAATTATCAGGTTAAAATAGATGCTCCTTTCGATAAATAGATATCTGTTCTGGCAGATTTATTTATCATATTAGAAAAGTCAAAACAAAATTAGATGTTCTTAAGTCGCATATTCATTAATTTAATTTTTAATCTGATCCGGTGAAAAGCCCTTCTTGACCAGAACCTCTTTCATTCTGCTAAGGTGATTTCCCTGCAATTCAATGGCATTACCCTTAACAGTTCCCCCGCATGCAAATTTTGATTTCAAGTAAGTAGAAAGTTCATGGAGATCAATTTCATTAGCATCGAAGCCCTCAACAACTGTGACTTCCTTTCCATATCTTCTTCTATTTACTTTAACTATAATTCTCTGTTGTTCCTTTGCCACTTCCTCGCAGATGCACAGCTCTTCTGGCAATCCACAAACGTGACACATCTCTGAACTCATCTTCTGATTTTTCCTCCGATTATTTCATGACTGTACCGTTGTTTATAAATTACAACAGTGTATAGAGTAATCAACAATGATATTAAAAGCTAATGGTGAATGCATTGCATCGGACGTGGAATTTGCAGAAAGTTACTTTCAACAGATAAAGGGGTTGATGTTTAGAAAACAGCTACCTATGGAATCAGCTCTCATATTTGTAATGGATAAAGCTAAAACAATATCAATACATATGCTTTTTGTAAACTTTCCCATTGATGTCCTGTTTCTTGATGAAAACAAAAATATCCTGAAAATATCCACTCTCAGACCATGGACAGGATTTGCCTGGTCCCGTGATACCAGATACATTATAGAAATGAATGCAGGCATGGCTTCAAAAAGCAGCCTGAAAGCCGGTGAAAAACTATCCTTCAGGAGTGGGACTGATTAAGCGATCAATATTAATATTACATAACCAGTTTTGTGAAAGTTTATTATACAATCTAATATTATGCGAAGATACTATCAGTCAATTATCTGCCAATATACCAGAAATATTATTTTACACGAATAACTTGAGGAACTAGGATGTTACCTGAACAGGATCTTAAAATAATTACACAGAAGATGGGAAGAGAACCGAATCTGGTTGAACAGGGTTGCTTTATAAATCTATGGAGCGAGCACTGTTCCTATCGTTCAAGTGCACCGCTTCTTAGAACTTTCACCACATCCGGAAACAATGTAATAATAGGTCCCGGGGACGATGCAGCCATTGTAAGATTTGATGATGAAAGGGTAATAGCAATTGGAATGGAAAGCCACAATCATCCATCATATGTAGACCCCTACAACGGTGCAGCAACCGGTGTTGGAGGAATTGTCAGAGATATTGTATCAATGGGTGCAAGACCCATAGCGCTCATGGATCCCTTATACTTTGGCACACTTGATATCCCAAAAAACCTCTATCTTTTTGAACATATCATTGAAGGGATTGCAGGTTATGGAAACTGTATAGGAGTGCCTGTTGTCAGAGGAGAAGCCTTCTTTGATGAATCCTACAGTGGAAATCCGCTGGTAAATGTTGTATGTATTGGCCTTGCCAATAAGGACAATGTTGTCACTGCAGATGCAAAAGAAGCAGGCAATAAGCTGGTTCTGGTAGGTGCTGCTACAGGCAGGGATGGACTTGGTGGAGCTTCCTTTGCATCCAGAGACCTCTCCCATGATGCAGAAGCAAGTGAAAGACCAAGTATCCAGATAGGAGACCCCTATACAGAAAAACTTCTCATAGAAGCAACTCTCGAATGTATCAATAAAGGATATGTAGCAGCTTGCAGAGACCTGGGTGCTGCAGGACTTGCAGGTGCCAGCTCCGAGATGGGATCAAAGGGAGATCTTGGAATATACATAATTGCAGATAATGTGATCCAGCGTGAGAGTAACATGACACCCTATGAGATACTTATAGCCGAATCTCAGGAACGTATGCTTATGGAGGTTAAACCTGAAAATGTGGATAGGGTATTGGAGATTGCTGACAAGTATGATCTCAACTCAAGTGTTATCGGGGAAATCACATCCGATGAAAAATATAAGGTAGAATTTGAAGGAAAGGTTGTAGCTGACATCCCTATAAAACTGCTAACTGAAGGTGCACCTACCTTTGAAAGACCTGCACAGAAGCCAGAAATAAGAGATGAAGGGGACAGGCCAGAAATACCAGAGGATCTGAAAAAAATCATTCTGGAGATTGTTTCCTCGCATACAATGGCATCCAAACAATGGATATATCGCCAATACGATCATGAAGTCCAGATCAGAACGCTGGTAAAGCCCGGTGATGATGCATCCGTCCTGAATATAGGAGAGAAAGGACTTGTCCTTTCCTGCGGATGCAATCCTATTCATACACTGCTTGATCCATACAGAGGCGGATTGGGTACAGTAGTGGAAAATGCAATGAATATTGCAGTAAAAGGTGCAAAGGGCCTTGCAATTGTGGACTGCCTCAACTTTGGAAATCCTGAAAAACCGGAGATATACTGGCAGTTCAAACAGGCCATACTGGGACTGGGCGATGCTGCCCGGATGCTATCTATTCCTGTAGTTGGAGGAAATGTATCCCTTTACAATCAGAGTGAAGAATATAATACTTCAGTTGCACCTACCCCATCGATTGGGATCGTAGGAATTACAGAGAATGTTGATAGTCTGCCAGGATCAGGTTTCAATGCTCCTGGTGATTCCATAATACTTATTGGAGAGACTGCCGATGAAATGGGTGGTTGTGAATATTATCGACTTCTGGACATCAAGGACAGAGGACGTGTCCCTTCAGTACCGGAAAACATCAATGATATTATAGAAGGAATCATTGAAATAGTGCAAAAAGACTCAATCAGTTCATCACATGACATATCATCCGGCGGGCTTGCAGTTGCACTGTGTGAAATGTGCAGTCATATGGGTGCATCCATTGAACTTGACAATATCAATCAGGCTATCCGGCTTGATGAGATACTGTTCTCAGAATCTCATGGCCGTGCAATTGTAACCTCATCAAGGCCTGAAACTGTTACAGAGATCCTAGAATCGAAAGGAATACCCTGTACTATTATAGGTACAGTAGGCGGAGATTGCCTGAACATCATGCACAAAAATACAACTATCAGACTCGCCCTTGATGAGATCACTGATGCCAGAAACAGTCTCACAAAACTTATGACTCAATAACAGCCTGATCATGGATCAGGCCAGTTCTCATTTTTTAGACTGGCGCGGAAAATATTTTAATTGATGTTTCTGGAAATAATTTTCTGATCTTTAGAATTACCGCAAAATATCAGGATCCTGAGTAGGGACATAAAAGAACGTCATCAAACTAGCGTTATAAAATAATTACAAAATAGTTTTTGGTGAGGATAAAGATCCTGCACCTTAATGTGAATTAAAAAAGTTAAAGGAAAGTTACAAAATAATTATACAACTTCTCCAAAAGCAAACTTTCGCATCACTCTATTAACCTTGATATTGACAGTATCTCCAACTTCGGTATCTGGAACAAAAATTACAAATCCCTGTACACGAGCAATACCGTCGCCTTCTTTTGCAATATCTTCAATCGTTACTTCATATTCTTTTCCAGCTTCTACTGGAGCAGATGGCTTCATATCTCCAAACAAACAATACACGTCCTTAATATAGTATATTCTGCCAGATCATCTACTGTATTGGCAAAAAACTGCAAAAATGGAAACCATACATGCTGTTAATATATACCAAAATAGTATCAAACCTTAGCAGACATTAGTATGAATTAATATTATATAAGATTTACTCATGATTTGAGCGAATAATCACAAATTACACCCTCCGAGGAAATGTTCTTCAATTGGATATTTATATAACTTATCAAAAACAATTTCAGATAGGGAGATGGGAAATATGCGGATATTTAAGAACAGAGTCCATGCAGGGCAGGTGCTTTCTGAGAAACTTTCAGAATATGGCGAAAACAAAGATGTAATTATTCTTGCACTTCCCAGAGGAGGTGTGCCTGTAGCTTTTGAAGTTTCCAGAAAAATTGGAGTGGAAATGGATCTGTTACTGGTTCGGAAACTGGGAGTTCCGGGAAATGAAGAACTTGCAATGGGTGCAATTGCTTCAGGCAATATCAGAGTACTCAATGAAGACATAATCAAATCTTTGCATATCCCGGATAAGAAGATCGATCAGGTAACTGATTCTGAGAAAAGGGAACTTGACCGGAGAAATAATATATATCGTGCAAACCGGCCAATCCCTGATCTAAGGAACAGAACAGTTATACTGATAGATGATGGGCTGGCAACCGGTGCAACCATGAGAGCAGCTGCTGAAGCTGTCAGAACAAAAGGACCATCGCAGATAATAGTTGCAGTTCCTACATGTTCTCCTGATGCATACAATTCTTTGGAAGATGTAGCAGATGAGATTATCTGCGCCATAAGTCCAGAGCCCTTCTTTGGTGTAGGTAGGTGGTACGAAGATTTCAGACAGGTCAGTGATGAAGAGGTCTGCGATATAATGGATAAAGTATTTAGTAGTTCTGTAAATAATTAACCTGCAGAACATTAACGTATCAAGCAACCAAAATATATCATGGTGAGGTAAAATGACCAGTAAAGAAGGATATTCAAAGAATCTCAATGAGATCATGCAGTTTCCTGAAGAAGGAATATTCAGCACAGTACTTGCAAAATCAGATAATTCGAACTATACACTAATGTGCCTTTCATCAGGCACAGATATCGAGACCCATACTTCAACCAGAAGCGGTACAGTATATGTATTGAAGGGGACCGGTACATTCAGACTATATGATGAAGACATTCAGCTTGAGCCCGGTGTGTTCATATATATGCCCGCCAATGCCCCCCATTCCATCAGAGCCCATGAAGATCTGGCAGTACTTATATCACTTACCGACTGATGAAAAATATCTCTGGCCATCCCATATAAAGAGATGGCAAATATTTTTTTTCTTTTACCATAATCAAAGATTCTTGCGGACGTGCTCAGCCATACCCGCTGCTTTGAATGCCTTTAAGAACACAAGGGTATCTGCATACGCCCGTGATTCAACAGCTCTTATGGTATCGTCACCTACAGAATAAATCCTGTCAAAGAATTCCTTTATAGCATATTTGCTGTACTTGCCAAAAATCTCATTTTCAGATTTATCAGGGTATTTCTCACTGAAGTTTTCAATGGTCCAGTCCCATATATCACCATAGAGCTGTGGTTCAAACACCTTTAATACATCCCATACAAGATTCAGATAAAAGGTACCCACATTCCCCTTAATAATATCACCATGCGGGAAATGGTTATGGATCATCTCTATTGGAGTGCCGGTTATACCATGCTGGGCAATTCTTACATTCAGATTATTGTCCCTTAGTGCCCTGGCAACTGCCATGGTCTGTGGAATATCAATGGAAACCTGCTCAATGAGATGCCCATATTCATCATATGTATTACCATGTGCACTTCCATTTGCAATCGCCAGAACCTGAGGATAGACACCGTTCTCATTCAATGCTTTTATGAATGTCACTGCTTCCTCTGGCTGTGTCAGAACCCTGCCATATTCGTCCTCTCTGCCGATCTCGCCAACTTCAACTTCAAGACCATAATCCCTATCTTCCATCTGTTCATCAATGAACCTGGCCACCTTTGTGGTTGCCTCAATATTATCCTTAAGTTCCTCACGAAGATTTCCACCACGGAAATTGAACAGATGTGATGCATCAATAGCAAAAGATGTATATCCTGCATCAATCTGAGCCTTTACAAGCTTTTTGATAGATTCGATTTCCTCATCCGTACCTTTTTTAATACCAATGTGGTCTGCATGCAGAGACCATATATCAATACCAATCTCCTCAGCTGATTCATAAGCCCTCTTTGAAAACTCAGAAGGAGTAAAGCCAGTATAGCCACCTTCAAGATTACACTCAGACTTTGCAAGTTCCAGTATAATAGGTGCATCCATGTCCTTTGCAGCTTTTAGTATACCCTTATTTAGCAGAGATATACGGGGATTTATCGCAAGTATAATGGTCTCTTTATCCATCAGGCTCTCAAACAATAATGAGCCGGGTTTTGCTTTATAATTTGTATCAGTCATTTGTCTGCCTCCACCATCTAAAATCTGATATCCATTCTCATTTAATGTTCATAACAATTTCTCTTAATGCAGAATACCTATGTTCTGAACCACACTAAAGAGGTATACAGCTATTTCAGATCACACGTCCACCAATCTTGAATATTACATTGAATATCTCATGCAATAAGTTTACCAAACCTGCTTTCTTCCATAGGATCAAAAGCCATCGTATCTGCGAATTCTAGTTCATTTACATGTTGCTGGTTCTCAGAACCAAACAGCAGTCTGGAGAGTGTAGGACGGTTTATGTAAACCACCTGATAATCATTCTCAATACCTCCCAGCTCAGCAGCCTTCTCAATGGCATCATATAGGTTTCCAAAATCATCGATAAGTCCAAGTTCCTTTGCAGCATGTCCGGTATATATTCTCCCATCTGCCAGATCTTTAACCTCGCTGCGACTCATGTCACGTCCATGTGCAACCTCATCTACAAAGTGATCGAACAGTTCCATCACAACACGGTCTGCATATTCTTTTTCTGCATCGGTCAGTTCCCTCCAGGGCACACCCATATCCTTGAACTCACCGGATTTTGCAACATGGAAATCTATGCCCTCATCCTCATAAAATGATGAAAGGTCCTGAAATACCCACATAACACCAATGGCTCCTGTAACTGTTGAAGGATTTGCCATAATATAATCTGTTGATGCTGAGATATAATACGCTGCGCTGGCTGCAGAATCACCCATCGATACCACCACAGGAATACCTTTGTCCTGAACTTTTGAGATTTCTCTTACTATCTCCTCAGATGCTGCAGGGGATCCACCAGGACTGTTTATTCTAAGGACTATGGCCTTTACACTATCATCAGCTGTAGCTCTTTGGAGACTTTCAGAAATTTCTTCTGATGCTGCGACCCCCATTCCTGAAGGAACATTTCCTGTTACCATAGTTCCCTGAACATAGATCACACCGACCTTGTCCCTTCCAGAGTATATGCCTCCGTCAAGCGAATAAAAAATAATAGCAAGAGAGGCACCAATGACAATCAGGAGGGCAAGTATCACGCTCAGACATTTGATCCGCCCACCTTTATTGCTGCAGCCAGGCGCATTTTCATTTACCGTATTCTTAATAGGGATTTCAGAAGAAGATAAATGATCAGAGGTGGAAGATAAAACACTATCCTCTGTATATTCTTCTGATGACTTTGTATCATCATTTAGCCTGGAATCAGTTTCATGCATTCCATCACGAAATGATGATTCCAGGTCGTTATCAGATACTGGATGATCTGTTCCATCAGAACGATCTGATATTTTCAACTCATCTTTATTTTTATAATCTGAATCATCCTCAAAACTCATTTAATACCTCATTGCTAACTAAGCAGAGCATTTCAAAATTTCTATTTCAATATAGTAAACCCTATTATTTACCCATATCGATTAATACAATGATATGTATATTTTTCACCAGTTCTAACTGCAAAGCAGCGAAATATATTTTAAAACTGCATACCATGCATAAATCCATAAGTTCATTGATCGATCATATCACATTAAGGAGATAAAATATGCCAAAATTTCCATCAGATAAACCTGTACTGGTCACATGCGGACTTCCATATGCCAACGGGAAAGCACATATAGGTCATCTCAGGACCTATGTCCCGGCAGATATCTATGTCCGTTCTCTGAAGAAAACAGGCCAGGAAGTAACCTTTGTTTGTGGTTCTGACACACATGGGACACCTGTAGTACTGAATGCAGAAAAACTGGGGATCAGCCCAAAAGAACTTGTTGAAAAGTATCACACACATTTTGATCAGATATTCAAAGATATGAATGTATATTTCGATGCATTCGGTACCACAGATGATCCGGAAAACCATAATCGTACCCATGAGATCTTGAATACTCTTATTGACCGTGACTATGTATACCCTAAGGTCATTGAGATCGCATACTGTCCTGAATGTGGACGTTTCCTGCCAGACCGGTATGTTGAGGGAATGTGTCCGCACTGTGGAGAAAGATCAAGAGGTGACGAATGTGATCAGGGATGTGGAAAACATCTTGAACCTGGAGAACTGCTTGAACCCCTCTGTACCATCTGCGGAGGAGAGGCCCAGTACCGTGAGCAGGAACACTATTTTTTCAAACTTTCAGGATTTAGTGACTTCCTTGAGACATACCTCAATAAGCTTGAAGGAACAATCAATGCAAGAAACTATGCCCTGGGTTGGGTAAATAAGAGACTCGATGACTGGTGTATCAGCAGAACGCTTGAATGGGGCGTTCCATTTCCAGGACGCGATGATCTGGTAGTATATGTATGGGTTGATGCCCCTATTGGGTATATAGCATTTACAGAGGAGTGGGCAAATAAGAACAATGAAGACTGGAAAAAATTCTGGAAAGGTGATTCTCGCATAATTCATTTTATCGGAGGAGATATCATCTACCACCACTGCATCTTCTGGCCGTCCATGTTAAAGGGTGCAGGATACACTCTTCCCTGGTCGGTTGTTGCATCCGGGATGCTCAAGATAGAAGGCAAGACATTCTCAAAGAGCCGTGGATATGTAGTATGGGTCGATGAAGATTATCTGGAACATGGATTCCACCCTGACCTTCTGAGATATTATCTTGCAAGCTATACATCACATACAAAGGAACTCAACTTTTCATGGGATATTTTCCAGGAAAAAATAAACACAGAACTGGTAGGCGTACTTGGAAATTTTGTATACAGAACACTACTTTTTGCCCATAAGAACTTTGGACAGATCCCACCAGGAGATATCGACAGAGAAGTGACTGATCAAATACAGAATGTAATTGATAATTACAGAGAAGCAATTGATGAATATGAGTTCAAAAGAGCAGCAGATACTGCAATGTCACTTGCATCTTACGGAAACACCTATTTCCAGGCAAAAGAGCCCTGGAAGCTCATAAAAAGTGATAAAGAGGCATGTGGAAAGGTAATAGCCAACTGTATTCAGATAGTTAAAGCTCTGGCAATTCTTTTTGAACCAATCCTCCCGGAAAAAATGGAATCTGCATACAGCCAGCTTGGACTGGAAGGAGATATACATGCAATGCAATACAGTCAGGCAACTGTAAAAATAGAGGCAGGCACACCTCTTCCTAAACCATCTCTTCTTTTTGAAAAGATAGAGGATGAAAAGATAGAAAAGATGGAAAAGATATCAAACCAGAGAATTAAAACAGCCACCGGAGCAGAGGAGAGCAAAAATATGAAGAAAGAAACAGCTTCAAAAGAAGAGATTACCTTTGATGATTTTTCAAAGCTTGACCTCAGGATAGGTAAAATTATTTCAGCAGAGGACATACCAAAGTCTGAAAAGCTACTAAAACTCAAAGTAAATATCGGAGAAGATGAACCACGGCAGGTTGTTGCAGGAATAAAGAAAAACCATGATCCAGAAAATTTGATTGGAAAAGAGATTGTGGTCCTTACAAACCTCAAGCCTGTAAAGCTTTGCGGGGTTGAATCTGCAGGAATGATACTTGCTGCAGGTGATGATGCAGTTCTGCTGCAACCTGAAAAAGATATTGGGCCTGGAAAGAGGGTCGGATAAAGGGAGCCATTAAAGAAAATACCCGAATAAACTGCAATCAGTGTTTCAGCATTCAGATCCTGCAGATTCATTTACAGGAATAATTCTAAAACTGATTGCAGCACAATTTATTAAAGAGATTAGTTCTGGATTTCCAGAAGCATTTCAAGGTATGATCTCTGGATGGAATCTGAGGATGATGCTCCAAGTAGTTCCACAAGTTCAAAGATTTTTTTCCGATAATAATCAATATTGAGATCTGACATGATCTCAATTTCCATAAACTCTCCAAGACCCTCTACAGAGTCAAGAGAAACAGTAAAACCATTACATTCAAATATCTGACGAACCTTCCTGACATTCCCTGATTCTGTAAAACCCAGTAATTCAAGAATGTTTTGCATATCAGACATAATAACAGGAGTTTCTATTTCCTCCCGTGTCTTGGATATGGCATCCATTTTCTTTCCTTTATATGTCAGATATGACCTGCCATTGCATTCACGTAGGCGAAGTGCTTCATCGGTCATGGAAAAATCGCGGTGTGGAGCATTGTAATATATGTCATTGTGATGCTCCTTTCTCTCAAAACTGGCACCAATCTCATCCAGCAGAGGAATTACCGCTTCATGATCAATCCGGACCTTAACCTCTATTTCAATCATGTTTCAGGGGCTGTACAGGTACAAATTTGGTTCCATAATAGATCATTCCCTTCTCTCCGCCATCGCCCAGTTTTCTAAAGACCGGTCTCACACGCATCCCCATGTGTATCTGAGAAGGATCATTACATACTATCTGGGTAGTAAGCCTTGCACCTTCATCCAGTTTCACAATAGCAAGCACATAGGGAGTCTGGTGTTCAAATCCTTCGGCTGCAGTACGAATAACTGTAAATGATACGATTTCACCATTTCCAGTGAATTTATAGGACTCAATCTTTCCATCGCGTCTGCATGTGGGACACATGTTGCGCGGAGGATAGAAATATTCATTGCAGTTACTGCAGTGCGTTCCAATCAGATTGTACCTCTGAATCTGTTTTCTCCAGAATCTTGCTACAGACATTAATCTCACCTCTCCCTCGATAATATATGCACAACCGCGGTTGCACCTGAACCTCCCACATTATGGGTAAGCCCGGTATTAGCTCTCTGAACTTGTCGCTTTCCTGCCTCACCTCTTAGCTGGTGAACAATCTCTACCGCCTGTTTTATACCTGTCGCACCAACAGGATGACCACATGATTTCAAACCACCGGAGGTATTTACCGGAACCTTACCACCAATAGCAGTTTCCCCATCCTCTGTGAAACGACCTCCTTCTCCCTTCTCTACGAATCCAAGATCTTCTATTGCACATATCTCAGCAATCGTAAAGCAGTCATGAAGTTCAACAACATCAATATCAGATGGTCCAAGATTTGCCATCTCATAAGCCCTCTTTGCAGCAGCGACCGTTGCATCAAGTGTAGTAATATCACGCCTGTCATGGAGAGAAATTGTATCACTTGCCTGAGCACTGGCCTTAATATATACAGGGGTATCAGTATATTTATGCGCCACATCTGCAGGTGCAAGCACCAGTGAAGATGCACCATCTGTGATTGGGGAGCAGTCCAGTATGTGAAGAGGATCAGCAACCATTATAGAACTTAGAACATCCTCTACAGTTATCTTTTTTCTGTACTGGGATATAGGATTCATTAATCCATATGAATGATTCTTCACAGCAACTTCTGCCATCTGTTCTGATGTGGTGCCATACATATGCATGTGCATTCTTGCGATCATGGCATACAGTCCCGGGAATGTGGCTCCCATAATACCTTCCCATTCACGATCAGAAGCTGCTGCAAGTGCTGCAGAAGCCACTGAAGATGATACATCGGTCATTTTTTCAACACCTGCAGCAACCACAATATCCTGATATCCTGATGCTACACCAAATATTGCCTGCCTGAGGGCAAGACCGCCTGATGCACAGGCCGCCTCCACACGGGTCGAGGGTACATGCAGGTTCTTGGCCAGTCCGGAGTAATCTGCTATAAGGGCACCGATATGTTCCTGTTCTACAAACTGCCCACCACTCATATTTCCTACATAAAGGCCGTCTATCTCCTCTCCGGAAACACCTGCATCCTCCAGAGATCCAACACCTGCCTCAACAAATATATCCCTGAAAGAATTGTCCCACATTTCACCAAATTTTGTGTTTTTTATTCCAATTATTGCAACGTCTCTCATTTTCAGCACCCCTCATGCACGCTTTAATTTCTCCTTATGCTTGGCATATATGGCATAATCAATATAGATCGGATCCTCCAGCATCTCCTCAACTGTCTGCGCTTGGTTCCTGACCTCTTCAATCCTGTCTGTTACTCTGAAACTGAACGCATCCGCCCCTGCTCCTGAGCCAAAGGCAGTGGCGAATATTCTATCCCCTGGTTCTGCCTGATCAAGTGTAGCTGCAATTCCCATAAGACAGGAGCCTGAATAGGTATTACCAAGCCTTGGAACCACAAGCCCAGGTTTGATCTGTTCCTTGCTAAAGCCCAGCATCTTTGCAACCCTTGTAGGGAACTTGCCGTTTGGCTGGTGGAACACAGCATAATCATACTCTTTTGGATCTGTGTCCAG
This sequence comes from Methanosalsum zhilinae DSM 4017, assembly GCF_000217995.1. GTDB lineage: Archaea > Halobacteriota > Methanosarcinia > Methanosarcinales > Methanosarcinaceae > Methanosalsum > Methanosalsum zhilinae. The sequence goes on from NC_015676.1 coordinate 1,982,665, forward strand.
TCTCTTTAGAAGACCTTCTGCTGCTTTTGTAACATGCTTGAAATAGCCGGGTTCACCAGTAAACCGTCCACCATGTTCAGGATATGGCATTCCTTCTCTTCTCCAGAAATCTGGAGTATCAGTACTGAAAGAATAGGTATCTTCAATAACAGCAACCATTTCAGAATCTTTGCTTCCTATAAGAAAAGCAACCCCTCCTGCAGCTGCTGTATACTCCAGTGCATCACCCGGTGCTCCCTGTGATACATCTGCACCAATTGCAAGTCCAAGATCAATATTTCCTGATGCTACAAGACCCATGCATGCCTGAACAGCGGCAGTTCCTGCCTTACATGCAAATTCAAAGTCTGCTGCCGTCAGATCAGGGGTAGCACCTACAGCTTCTGCTACAATGGTACTTGTGGGTTTTACTGCATATGGATGACTTTCAGATCCAGTGTATACCGCACCTATTCTGCCAGCATCAAGGCCACCTCTAATTAAAGCAGCCCTTGCAGCCTCAACTGCAATTGTTGCAGCATCTTCATCAATATCAGGTACTGATTTTTCATGTACCATCAATCCGGAAGAAAGACTATCTGCATCATCTCCCCAGACCCGGGCAATTTCTTCTACCTTTATTCGGTATCTTGGAATATAGGCACCATATGAGACTATCCCTGTATTCATTTTTTCACCTGTTATTAATATGCTAATTATTCAATTGTATGGTACTGGCTGTATTTTTTGAGCGTAGTTATGATATCATCTAAATTCATGGTGCTTGCAAGAACCGGTATTCTGTCAATTTCTGCCATTTTTTTGACCATTGGATCAACTTCAGTACCGTTTAGCCCATGAATTACTACTGCACCTGGCTTTAGATTTGTAACCCTTATGGCCACCATTGGAGATTTTCCGGTGGAAACTTTTGTAAATATCATAGCTCTCTCAGTGCTCCAGCCGTAAAGTCTCTGAAATTCATGGGAGGACATCTCAAGGATGGCACGTTTACTGTCAATTACTGTAAATCCATAGAGAGGTTTTTCCATTCCTTTATAAATTATATCAGCCTCAATAAGGTTTGCAAGCCTTGCAAGCTGCATTGGATACGTATATTCGTATGTACCATAAACTGCCTTTGAAGAGGATTCAGTATAAAGCATTCCCTCATATGCATGTATTTTCTGTCCACCGCGTTCTGTTTCAATATTCAGGAGGGCTTCAATGATCTTACTGACAATCAGAGTGCCCGGAGATTTTCTTCTCCCGCTCTCATAGTCACTTATAACAGAAGGCGATACTCCAAGGTAGCCAGAAAGTTCGGTCTGAGCAATTTCAAAGTTTAATCTCCATTTTTTCAGTGCCTCTCCTGGCTTTTCAGAGAGGGTAATTTCACCTGCCATCTTTTCAGCCAGTTTTTTGCGAATATTATCGTAGGATGTACCTTCAGCCATGATCAAACAAATAAAAAGCATTGATACATATATATTTAACGAATTGACGTTCGTTAATTGACGACTCTATTTACTTTATCAAAAATTTATTATTTAATGAAAAATAATACATACAGATGATGCTGCAAATAAAAGTATCAGATATTGTAACATACCTTATATGTCCTCGTCGAGTATACTTTCATTATAGAGAACGTGAATCACTGAATTTAAATATTAAATATATTGAAAACCTGCTTCTCAAAGAACTTTCAATTCGTTACCATGAGGTGTTGAAACGCGATTCGTTAAAAGACGATGATCTGTACCCTCTGCTCAAATCAAGGTATCTTCATCTATGTGAAGAATTTGATCTCATTTATCCCGAGGTTCTTAAAAAGACCGATGAGGAAACAATCTGTAGTTCAAAAAACAACATAGAGTCCTGCATCGAAAATATTTGTGCAAATCTCAATGCGCAGCTCACACAATATGGTCCAGAGTTGATGCTTGAATATCTAACTCCGGTCTCTATTGAGCCATATCTATATTCTGACAAAACTGGAATAGCTGGTTCACCGACTATGATAGTTATGGACAGTGATAAGCAGGTCCCTATGGTTATAAAAGGTGGAAAATATCCGGATAATGGCATCTGGAAAAATGATAGAATTCATCTGGCATCACTGGCGATGTTGACAGAAGAAAAATATAGCAACACAGCAGGCACAGGGTTTGTGCTATATTCCAGAGAAGCGGTCATTCGAAAAGCAGGTATCAGAAGTACAGACCGCAGACAGGTATTAAAGATCAGGAACCGGATCAAGAACATAAAGAATGGGATGATGCCTGAAGGAAAGAATAGCGATCTTTGCACAAACTGCATTTATTCAAATCTCTGCAAGTCCAGAAAATCTCTGATGTCGAAATTCTTTTAATATCTGTAGCTACCAACAATTATTTATTGAAAACATTATTGTGACTCTATAATGTCAAGACCTGTATTTCTGGGAAAACTGATGCTCCACTGGTGCCACCAGTGCAACGTACCTGTACTGGATGAAAAATGCAGCAGATGCAGCAGTGAAACCACCCAAGTATCTATTACACCACCTGGTGATATACGTCCTGCTTTTGGATATGATATTTCACTCATAAATGAAATATCAATGGAACAGTTCAATTCACCTCTTATACCTGATGCCCGGCTAGTAGTACTTAACAAAGCTCCCTATGATGACAGAATGGAAGAAATCGTTATCGATGGAGAAGTTATTGCATCAATACGTTTTGAAATAGAGACCCTCAGATGGACCATTCTTCTCAGACAAACGGGAGCAGGAATGATCTTTCAAAACAGGGATGTACATCACCTTAAAAATTGGGTCATGATCGATGATAGTGCAGTCCCGTTCATCTGCAATGGCGCCAGCGTGCTTGCACCCGGAATCATTGACTGTGACAGGAATATTCAAAAGAATGAGGAAGTGGTTGTGGTCACCCGGGACAAGAGAGTTGTCGCTGCTGGACGTACGCGAATGAGTGGAGCTGAAATGATAGAAGCTGATCACGGTGTTGGTGTCAAAACCAGATGGAATGGAGATATCGCCTATCTTCACAAACCAGAAGGTGGGCAGTCCTGGGATGATGCAATTAAAGCAAACCAGAAGGCTCTTGAAAAAGCAGTCCATGATGCGCACAGGTTCATAAAAAACGTAGCTTCAACAACATCCTCAAAACCTGTATGTGTTTCCTATTCAGGAGGTAAGGATAGTCTTGCAGTGATGCAGCTTACAATTGAGTGTATGGATGATTTCAGTATCATCTTTGCAGATACAGGCCTTGAATTTCCAGAAACCATTGAAAATGTACACCGTGTTGCAGAGCATTATGGTAAAGAGCTTATCATAACAGGTGCAGGAGATGCATTCTGGAATGCAATCACTGATTTTGGACCTCCAAGTGTAGAATCCAGATGGTGCTGCAAAGTCTGTAAGCTTGGACCCATCTCCAGGCTGATAGAAGATAATTTCACAGACGGATGTCTTACATTTCTCGGGCAGCGAAAATATGAATCAACTTCAAGGGCCAGAAGTGAGAGAGTATGGAAAAACCCGTGGGTTGTAAATCAGATTGGAGCTGCTCCTATCCAGAATTGGACGGCCCTACACGTATGGCTATACATATTCAGCACAGGTGCACCCTACAATCCCCTCTATGAAAAAGGATACGACAGGATAGGATGCTGGCTGTGCCCCTCATCCTCCTTATCCGAGCTAATAAGGCTAAAAGAGACACACCCTGAGATGGAAAAGAGATTGATGAAACATCTCCATGAATATGCACAGAGCAGAGGATTGTCCCCGGAGTGGGTTGAGCACGGGATGTGGAGATGGCAGCGCCCTCCAAAAAATATTCAAAGGGTTGCAGAGAAAGCAGGAATTGACCTTGTACAAAAGAGCAGGGACCCTGGAGAACTAAGATTCCATATGACCTCAGGTCATCAACCATGCAGGGCAGGCGGGATTTCAGCAGAGGGTGCATTTAGAAACGCGGTGGATATCGAACTTCTTGAAAATAAAGGTATGCTTCGAGCATGTGGAAAGGATTCATACATTGAAGGTGCTGCAATGGTACTTCAAGCTGAGAACAGTGCACAGGTCTTTGCATCCGGGAATATAACGGTCAGAAGCAGCAGTGAAGAAAAGGTTAAAGGGCTTATGCACAGGGTGAAGTATTCAGTCATCAGAGCACTTAAGTGTCATGGGTGCGGGGTCTGCGTAGGTCACTGCAGTAGCAGGGCTATCAGAATAAAAAAGAATACGGCCATAATAACCGGCAACTGCAAACAATGCGGGAAGTGTATAGATGTATGCCCGCTCATTAAGTTCGATCCAGAGAATCACAGTTAAACCAGAACGTTTATAGAGGAGATTTTACAATTACATTTGGTGATTTTTTGGCAAAAAGGGCATTGCTCAGCGTCTCTGATAAAACAGGAATCATAGAACTTGCAGAGGGACTGGCACAGCATGGTATAGAGATTGTTTCAACTGGCGGTACGGCCAATATTCTCAGAAAAGAAGGTATTGAAGTAACCGATGTTTCAGATATTACCGGATTTCCTGAAATGATGGATGGGCGGGTCAAGACACTGCATCCAAAGATACATGGCGGACTTCTGTGCCTCAGGAATAATGCTGTACACATGGAAGAAGCAGTCCGGGAAGATATATCTATGATAGATATTGTAACTGTAAATCTATACCCATTTGAAGAGACCATTTCGAAAAAGGATATAAGTATTAATGATGCTATCGAAAATATAGACATTGGAGGACCCACCCTTATCAGGGCTGCCGCCAAAAATTATCAATCAGTCACGGTCATATGTGATCCTGGTGATTATACAACAGTTCTTGAATCTCTGGAAAATGATGGTGCTGTGCCTGATGATATCCGCAAGATGCTTGCGGTCAAAGCGTTTAGACATACCGCAGATTACGACAGTGCCATTGATACATACCTGAGCAAAAAACTTCTGGGGGAGGATATTCTCAGAATGAAGTTTAACAGCGCAACAGAGCTGCGATATGGGGAGAACTGGCATCAGGAAGCAAAAATATATATTGAGCCCCATCTGGAAGGGCCTTCTGTTGCAAAAGCAAGACAGCTTCACGGCAAAAAACTGTCTTATAACAATTATATTGATGCGGATAATGCCCTGCAGACCGTAAAGGAGATCGAGCCATCAAGACCTGCTGTAGCTATTGTCAAGCATAACAATCCCTGCGGTTTTGCAACCGGAGATTCTCTGGCAGAGGCACTCCAGGCAGCATGGAACGGGGACCCTGTTTCAGGGTTTGGGAGCATAATATGCACAAATCAAACCTTTGATCTGGAAAGTGCAAAGATACTGAAAGGAAGATTTATTGAACTGATACTTGCTCCGGATTTTGAACCTGATGCACTGGAATATCTAAAGGAAAAAAGCGAAAAACTTCGGATACTTGAGCTCCCTGAACTCAATGATGAATTCCAGCAAAACCATACATACAGATATATAACAGGCGGGCTTCTGAAACAATCCCGTAACATAGGCATCTATGAAAAATGGGAATGTGTAACAGACAAGTCATTTCCAGAAGATAAAAGGGATCTTGCAGAGTTTTCCCTTCATGCCTGCAAGTGTATAAAATCCAATGCTGTCAGTATTGCCTATGAGTACAAAAAGGGATGCTTCATGCTTCTGGCAATGGGAGCAGGCCAGCCAAACCGCGTGGATTCCATCAGAAAACTTGCAGCTACCAAGGCAATTGAAAATCTTGAACTGATTTACCAGCGCTCAAAACCCGATGTTTCCTTTGAAAAATATTGCCAGCAGATATTGTCAAACTGTGTAATGGCATCAGATGCATTTTTCCCGTTCGATGACAGTATAGTTCAGGCTGCAGAGAACAATATATACTATATTGTATCCCCGGGAGGTTCCATACGGGATGATGAGGTTATTGCCACTGCCAACCGCCTGGGTGTATCTCTTGTCTTTACCGGCATGAGACACTTCCTTCACTGAGCAATGAACAAAACTGAAGGAACATTTTAATTATACTTTTTCAAATAAATAACAGGATTTCTGTAAAGGCAATCTACAAAAGCAATGAACGATAAATAGCAAATACGTATGACCAGCTCAGAAACCATTACAGAAAACATAAAGCCTCTCTTACTGATGATACTTGATGGATGGGGATATTCAGAAAGACTTCAGGGAAATGCCCTGAAAGCTGCCCATACTCCGAATCTTGACAGATTGATGAAACAGTATCCCCACACCCTGCTGCAGGCATCAGGAGAGGGGGTTGGACTTCCACCCGGGCAGATGGGGAATTCAGAGGTCGGACATCTCAATATTGGTGCAGGGAGGATCGTATACCAGGATCTTACATTGATCAACAAATCCATAGAAAGTGGAGATTTCTATTCAAATCAGACATTCCTTGGTGCAATAGAAAATGTAAAGGAACATGATTCTGCACTTCATCTTATGGGGCTGGTCTCTGATGGAGGAGTACACAGCCATATTAAGCATCTTGAAGCATTGATAGAACTGGCAGACCAGCACAATATTAAAAAATTGTATATCCACCCATTCCTGGATGGGCGTGATGTATCACCAAATGCAGGTATTGACGATATCCAGGCACTGGAAGATTTCTGTGCCAGAAAAGGTACCGGAAAAATTGCAACTGTTATTGGACGCTATTATGCAATGGACCGGGACAGGCGATGGGAGCGTACCGCTCAGGCGTATGATGCACTGACAATTGGGAAGGGGCAGTATTATTCACGAAACGCCACAAAGGCCGTTGAGGAGAGTTATGTTCGCGGGGATACCGATGAATTTGTCAAACCTACCATAATAACTGACAAAAACGACGATCCTGTAGCTACCATCAAAGATAATGATTCTGTGATATTCTTCAATTTCAGACCGGATAGGGCCAGACAGCTTACATATGCATTCCTGAATAAAGATTTTGATGAATTTCGCCGCAAGGTTCATCCACATACATATTTTGTCTGCATGACAGAATACGATAAAAACCTGGAATCCCATGTTGCATTCTCTGTTGAAGATATTCAGGAAGGTCTTGGAGAGACCATAAGCAAACACAATCTCAGACAGCTACGAATCTCTGAAACAGAAAAGTATGCACATGTCACATTTTTCTTCAATGGAGGTGTTGAAAAAAAATACGAAGGAGAAGAAAGGTGTCTGATACCCTCCCCAAAGGTAAGCACATATGATCTAAAACCCGAGATGAGTGCCTATCTGGTTAAAGAGGAAGTTATCAGGAGAATAGAATCCGGTAAATACGACGTTATAATACTCAATTATGCAAATATGGATATGGTTGGCCATACTGGCATATTTGAAGCTGCAGTCTCTGCAGTTGAGGTGGTGGATGAATGTGTGGAAGATACTATTGATGCACTTCTTAATTCAGGTGGATGTGCCATCATTACATCTGATCATGGAAATGTGGAACAGATGCTGGACCCGTCAGGTAACAGAATACACACTGCACATACTGCCAATCCGGTCCCCTTCATTTTCGTGCACAAAGAAAATAAAAACGTGAACCTAACCAAAGGAAAACTTGCAGATATAGCTCCCACAATGCTGGAGATACTTGGAATCAGTAAGCCATCCAGAATGACAGGTATTTCTCTTCTGAAGAAAAAATGACGCTATATTTCCCTGATCTAGAACTGATCAAGGGTTTTCTGCTGAGACCCAGATACTGCAATTATACGCTCCCATGCTTTGGCCACCCTCTCCCTGGAAAAATCATGCTCATTGCATAAAAAATCAATGAGACGGTCATGATCAGGTTTTTGCCAGATAATGTCATAATCATCTGTAACCGGAGGATTCAGGAAAAAATCCCGGATACTTTCAAGGTCATCAATTTCCTTCCCAAGTTTTCTGAGAACAGATTCAATATCTCCATGCTTTTTGACCAGTTCAAGTGCCCTTTTCTGACCAATGTTCTCCAGACCATTGTTATAATCAGTGCCAACACACAGCGCAATATCCACAAGCTGTGGATGGGTTATCCCCATCTGGCCAAGTGAGTGTTCAAGATCAATAACCTCAGGCTTTACATCAACATAAGCATCCTTACCAGGCAGTTTCCTTTTTCCTGTTATTGCAATATTGCGTATAACAAAAGGTGCACCAAACAGAAGGGAGTCATAATCCTGGGAAGCAACATAGTTCGCATCGCCTGATTTAACCATGTGTGCTGCCTGAGCTTCCCCCTCACAGGGCGCCTGTACTACAGGTATGCCCATAATGCTGAGAAGTGTCTTGGAGCTTTCAATCACATACGAATCAAGTTTTACAGACGCCTGTGCATATTTATAGGCTTCTTTTTCAAGGCCTTTTTCCCGTGCTTCATCCCATCGGGAATGCGCGGTTTCCCGGACCTTTCTTCTTTTATCCAGGGTTTTTGATTTAAAATCAGGAGGGGTCCCATCAAATACAAATACAGGACGTATCCCCTCTTCTATGAGGTTTGTGAAACGATACAGTATCCCTGATAGATGAGATGTTACCATTCCACCGGAATCCATCAGTGGCGTCCCATCACGCTGCCTTATGATGCTTAAGAACTGATACAGCGTGTTATGTGCATCAACTGCTACCACCCTGCTGGATAAACTGGATAATTCAATCTCTCTTCTGCTTAGAAGAAGTCCAATGTCAGTGCCCATAATATCTGAAATGACAGCAATTTATATAACAGTTTTTTCCCGGATCTTAGAGGCAAAAATTAAACATCAAGCCTGACGTCAATTACAGAATCTTCGCTTGCATCGATCTTATTGACCTTTAATATGTTCCCCATACAGTTGATAAACTTTGTTTTCGTAATCTGAACCTGGTGACCGTCATCCCTGTTTTTGTTTGTGTGAACTACAAGCAGGTTCTTTCTAGCAGATGTCTTACCACTTTGTGAGAGCAGATTTTTTATTATTTGTTCAAATTCGGAATAAATCAGTATCTCTGAATATTTACCGGCTTTTTTGATAATACCGATTGGTTCTAAATTAATGCGCATGTACGCTCCCCCTCTAGAGTAAAAAATGTTCCATAATTCAATCTCTACAACAAGCTATACATATATGTGTTTCGCTGAATCAGCAGTTCTTAAATAGAATACAGAAGTTGAATAGAATAACCATTTGAAATTAACACACTCTGGATTATTATGAAAAATAGTTCCATAAGTCATGAAGAGATCAAACTTGCAAGACCATGCATCGATGAACCTGACAGGTATATTGCAGAGTCCAGGTTCAGCCATTCATTCATGATGGATACCCTATGCAGCATCCTGAATAAATTGAGTGAAAGCGGGGAAATATCAGGTATTAGATGTTCTGCAAAGCTTGGTGTTGCAAGGTTTGAGTGGCAAGAGAAGACGATACTGCTCTACAGAAACGGCAGAATAGATATCAGAAGAGCTGTCAGTGTAGAAGATGCAGATCATATAATAACAGGTCTTCAGAAGATGATCATACAGGCATTTTCCTGACCAGAACTGAATATTTTTACAAAAAATCCAAATTTTCTGATAAAGTGCATTCAGATAAGCACGTCTTAAAAGATACCTGTATCATTGATGAATATTAAAAAAAATACCTCCTGCTGTTCATAATCTATCTTATGGTTCGAGACAGCAGGCAGATCATCTTAGCGGTATGTTCTCCTGTTGAACGTTTCAGCTGCTTCATCCATTCTGTTCATCACGTCATCCATGCGTTTTTCCATATTATCCTCAACACTTTGAATACTGATTCTGGTCGAGCGTTCTTTGTCTTCCAGCTTCTGGTCGATTTTACGAAGTCTCATATCCACTGACAGTATCATTGCAGCAAGTGAGCCTACAAGCACTACTGCGGAGAGGATAATCAGTGCATTTGAATAGTTTGCATGGAACCGACTCAGCCATTCGTAAGTGAGTACAAAAGTAGATACAACCATTACAATTGAAAAAATTATATCACGTGCTTCCATTATATCTCCTCTCTGGTATCTAATTTACATGCATAAATAAATATTGCGATAACTGAATACCATACTGTTAAATAATGTGCAGATATATACCATGTTTTTCTAATAGTCTCTAAACCTGAATATGTTTTATAAGATAATAATGATATGTACCACCGGAGAAAAATAATTGACTTCCAGAAAAAAATTATTTAGCGAGTATATACCAATCATAGCAATGGCATGCATTCTGCTCCTTGTACAGGTTCTTGCCATAACACTGGCAATACCTATGGAAATTGGAGAGATGCAGGCGTTTGAAGATCCAGAATCTGCAGCAAACCCTCTGTACTATATTGTCCTGATACTGGTATTTACAGGAATCATCCTCCTGGCAATCAGAAAGAACATGCAGTGGATAATTCAGGCTATTATTCTCCTGGCTGTAATGTCAACACTGTACTTTGTAACCTATGTAATCCTTTCCATGACAGCTATTGCTCCGACAACAGGCCTGATAATATCAGCAGCTGTAGCATTATCATTGACAGGTTTGCTCTATGCATTCCCTGAATGGTATGTGATCGATATTGTAGGACTTGTGATTGGAGCAGGTGCAAGTGCAATATTTGGGATCTCACTTGCAATAATACCAGTTATGATCCTTCTTGTGATACTGGCAGTATATGATGCGATCTCAGTATACAGGACAAAACATATGCTCAATCTAGCTGACGGGGCAATAGATATGAAATTGCCCATAATGTTTGTAATACCAAAGCGATTAAACTATTCTTTCAGAAATGAAACAGCAGAAACCAGAAAATCAGATGAGGTATTCTTTATGGGACTTGGGGATGCTGTAATCCCTACAATACTGGTAGTTTCAGCGTACATATTTGTGGACCATCCAGGAATCCCATATCCTGTGATCGGAGCAATGATTGGAACAGTAGTGGGTTATCTGGTACTCACAGTTCTTGTCATGAAAGGAAAACCCCAGGCAGGTCTTCCCTTCTTAAACACCGGAGTAATTGCAGGCTATATTTTAGGATCACTTATTGCAGGAACACCAATTCTGTAAAAGCACTTACTCTTTTTTTTCCGGATCTGAAATATTACAGACCTCACATGTTTCATCACAGGTATTTTCACCGTTATCAAAAATGTGATCAATCGCCCTTGTACCTTCTGCAAGAACAGCTGCGTTGGAAAGGGTACCTCCAATAAGGACAGCATCAAATATTTCTTCCTTTTTAATTCCAAGTCTTCTGGCAACCTTTATGTGCATTTTAAGGCAGTGCTCACACCGGAGTGCAGAAGATACGCCAATACAGATCATTTCAATCGTTTTTGGATCTAAGCGCTTAAATTCACGCATTATAGAATTATCATACATAACCTTGGGTATAAAGAGTTCAGGTTTATCCTTCATAAAATTCAGGATATATGGAACCTCACCATACCAGTCCTCAATATCTTCAAGCAGTTGAGATACAGCTTCTTCAGGTTCTTCTTCCAGAACCTCTTTTATTTTTTCAGTATCCATGGATTATAGCCCCTATTAAAAGTATCGTCTGATCACTTGATCAGATAGAAAATCCTATATCTGATTTATTTTTGAGCTTTATTAATATATAATTTTTCATCATTGAGGGGGTAATATCAGCAACTTCCGACAGCCTGAACCCCTCATCAAATTCTATATTCCCGATTTTTTCATGATACTGGTCATAGGGAAGTTTTACTCTGAGTCCATTAAGCTGGAGTGTGATAGGAGAGGGTGTGAGCACGTTTGATATATCTGGCACCTGATCCTGTATTTCTTTCATGACCCTTGCTGCGAGAACTACAGGAGGATCCTTTGAGAGATCTTCCCTGACACGATCAACCAGTTCACCTACCTTTTTGTTCATAACATCAAGTGCATTTAGTTCCTCACTTTTGCGCATACGGTGTGGAATACGTCCAATATTGCCAATATACAGATCGGCTCCTGAAACATCTTCTGTTGAAAGTTCAGGACCTCCGGTTACAACAATCGGTATTTCGATCCCTTCAAACAAACTCGTCTTTTTGTTCATAATACAGTCACTGAATATTCCAAAGGAGTAGAGTGCAATATCATGTTCATTGATCAGTTTTCTCTCATAGTCATTAAGCATTGCAACTCTTCGCCCCATACCCCTGGCAAGTCCGATCATATTGGTGTTGGCACCATCTCTTCTGAGATGTTCAGCAATATCACAGGCCGAATGCGGAAGATGGTGATATGCAAGAGTGGGAGACACAACTGCTATCTCAACCCCTGTTAAAGGAGCTTTTGTGAGTTTGCCAAGAAGGTTTCCAGCAAGATCCTGTACCAGAGGCACATCTTCTTTTGGAATAAACATTATGAGTGTAACTTCGGTTGCTGCAGGCGTTTTCTGTACAAGATACCCGCCAATATCCTCCAGAAGTTCAAGCATCAGGCCATGCTTGTGAATACCACCTTCATATATATATGGTTCAAGTACCCTTGACATTACTATCGCCTCCGCTGATCTTTACTAGCATTTCATGGGCCTGCTCGATCCACTTATCCTGCATTACTTCCTCACTTGCAACAAATATGAATTGGTTATCTTCAAAATAATGATAACGTACTCTAAAACCTTCAGGTGCTGCCCTTATTGCCATCTCCGCAAGTTTTGACTGGAGCGTCTTCTGAGGATCATCCACAACCATATCAGCTATCACATCGATTTCGCTTTCCGGGTCATCACACAGTATTTTCAGAGTTCTGCGCTCTGGCTGAAGAACATTTGGACGCTGATATTTCTCCCATAGGTTCCCCAGAAGCTGCGGGAGATATTTTTCAGTGTCCAGTTTGATGAGTACACCCTTTTCACCTGAATTTGTTGTATCAAGAGTGGAAAAATCAGAGACCTTTACCGGAGAAAAACTTTTTCTCAGAACAATCGCCATCTGAAAAACAGAATCCTGTGGCCTAATAGATACGTATATTCTTCCAATAGCATTTACAAGGTTCAGGTCCGATATAATATCTTCAAGTATCATTCTATAGCTACTGGCTTCAGAATCAATTGCAGATTCCACAATAAACTCTTCAAGGACATCCATTGAATCAATCCTCCACAAAACCTGATGCAAGAAGTGCTGCCCCTACAGCACCTATCAGATGTGAGTTGGGAGGTACAAGAACATCGATCTTGAGCAGATCTCCCAGTGCACGGGGTATTCCTTCAATAAGAGAAGAACCGCCTACCAGTATCAGTGGCTCATTGACCTCAATTTCCTGCAGCTGCTGTTCAAATATCTGTTCCACTACACTGTAGCAGGCTGCAGCCGCAACATCTTCAGGAGACGCCCCCTTTGCAAGTGAGTTTACGAGTGACTGAATTCCAAAAACAATACAGTAGCTGTTCATTTGAATGTTTTCCTGCATACCTTTAACAGCCAGTGATCCAAGATCAGTGATATCAACTCCAAGCCTTTTGGCAGTCATTTCAAGAAATCGTCCTGATGCACCAGCACAGATACCACCCATTGTGAACATCCCGGGTATTGCATCCTCTACAGCTATTGCCTTATTATCCATCCCACCAATATCAATTACCGTTGCAGGACCCTTTTGCCTGTCTGCAAGATACACTGCACCCTTGGAGTTTACAGTGATTTCTTCCTGAACCAGCTGGGCATTAAAATGATCCCCTATAAGAAATCTACCATAACCTGTTGTTCCGATTGCCTGGATGTGTTCTCTATCAACATCTGCCTCATCCAGAGCCTTCTGAAGGGCTTTTTCTGCACTGTCTATAACCTTTACTGTAGGTACCCAGCCCTGTCCTATAATCTTGTTATCACGCATTACCACAGCCTTGGTTGTGGTGGACCCGGAATCAATACCTGCTGTTAGGCCAGACTGGGATTCCCTGGCCAGCAAGTTCTTGCGCCTTGCAACAGTTGTCAGTGCCTCCATACGGGTCAGTAGTGTAGCTGCTTTTGTCCTCTCAGTGAATGAATAGCTGATCACAGGTAAATCGGAATGATGGTGTATGTATCTTCGAACTTCATTTCTGACAATTGCAGCTTCAGCGCATCTAAAGCACGTAGTTATAAGCACACCATCGACCTTTGTAACCCCTTCAATTATCGATTTTGTGCGAGCCATTACCAGTTTAAGGTCAGGACTTGCAACTTCCAGCCCAAAATCCCTGCCCACATTATCAAGTTCATATACTGATATCTCAGGATATACCAGTTCAGCATTGACATCCTTTGCTGCTGATTCAAGTTCTGCCTGCACACCGGAATATTCAGATCCGCATGATAGCAATGCAATCTTTACAGACCTTTCCTCTGATGCACGTTCTGTTCTTCTTTTCTGAACATCATACACAGGCAGTCCTTTACCCGACAGCTGTTCTCCTGTCACTGACCGTCCTCCTCAGAATTTTCACTATTACCGTTCTGTGGCAGCGATTTCAAGAAATCTGCAATCTTTGATACAAATTCTCTGCCCTCATCCTCATTTCGAGGATAATTAACTTCAAGTACCGGAATATCCCTCTGTCTTATCAGATATTTGGTCAGCTCATTGGTCCTTGCACAACCCATGCATCCAAAAGCTATATCAGGTTCGTTAACGATTATTGCAGCCTCAGCCTCCTCTATCAGGGGGCCAACCAGAGCCATTCTGCCCCTTACACCAGAGGGAACCTCAACTGCTGCATACTTAAGTCCAAGCTTTGGTTCCCTGGGAGTAATGTTTAGAGGAGGGGAATCAATACCCACAGTATTTATTTTCTCCCGTATCTGTTCCATCATTACCAGTGGTCTATGTCCAAAGCGCCTTACAAGATCAGATAATATGAGGCTGGTTGTTGGATAAATCATGACTTTTGCCAATGGTCTCAACTCGCATTCATTCAGATTCAATAAGTTGCTTTAATTTCGATGCCTTTAATTTTTTCTTTTCTTTAAATCCTTCTGGAGAAGGAATTCCTTTTTCATATGCTTCCAGACCCTTACTTATAAGGGGAAGAATGTTGATCTCCTCCCTCAGAAAATGAAAACCTGGCCTTGGCCCTCCTCCACGAACAGCACGGCATCTTCTCTCATCTCCGGGAGAAAAACCCCTCTCTTTTACAAAAATATGATTTGGATCCATAGAAACAACTTCATCTACAACTTTTTCCACAAATCTTCTGGGTCCCTCTACCATTATCCCGAAACATGATTCTTTCACCGTAACATCTGCCTTTGAATGATATATCTTCATAGCCACATCTGAGGGAAGGACATTTTCCGAGTTCACTACTATAATCCGGGTTATTATGTCATCAGTATCCATTTCATTTTCCGGAGACATCGTCTTCCCCCATATCAGGCATTTCCACAATATACATGAAATCTCCTTCCTTCAGGTTCTTAAGTTTATGTGGTTCAAGTACTTTACCTATGATATTTGTATTGGCAAATTTTTCTCCTGTTGGTCCAAAGAGATCATCATCTTCGATCTTGATCCCGATAGTTCCCATTCTTTTTGAGGCCTGATTTGTAATTCCAATATCCCCCGAATGAATTATTTTTGAGGGAGTGTTCTCAGGAAATATTTCTTTGTGTATTTTTAGATCTTTTTCAGGATCAAATATGTAGGTCGTGTCATAGATCATGTCTGCCTTCATGGTACCCACTCTGTTGAATTTGAGACCTACCGAGCTTCTGAAATAATCGATACTCTTTGGGGCAAGATCATCGTATAGTCTTATTTTAACCAGATTTGAAGATGGAATGGTTTTTACAATCACCTCAGATCCACCCAGTATATCAATTGTGGTTTCGGGCCTCTGCTCTACAACAACTGCATCATCACTTTCATAACCCTCTACAATAATTTTCACACCGGATTCTAAGAGAGACTCACGAGCCTCATGTAAACTCATTCCTGAAAGCATTATTTGGTCCGGCACTGTCAGTACAGTAAGTCTGTGACCAGGTCGGGCCATTTTTACAAGTTCGATACCCTCCTTTACATGACCAATCACAGAATGCATGATCGTTGCCGGCATATCAGTTCTGGAAATGAACACCTTTCCTGTGCCATATCCTGCAGTTCTGACAGAAACCGAACCCTGTATACGTGGTTCAAAATTTTCATACCTGCATTTTTCACCCTGAAGCCTGCGGTCGCAAATATAAGCACTTGCAGTTGCGTCAACTTTAAAAATGCCATTCTTTACAAGGGTAAAAAAATGTTTTACACCGTAGGGAGCATTGGGGGACATCTCTACACCGATAAATGAAAAGACCTGATCATCATGCTCAAGCCTGGTGGTGAGATCCGATGTGAATATACTATTCCCTGCATGTTCCCACTTTATAACAGGTTTGATCTCAATGATCTCATCACCCTTATCAAGACCCATAAGAATATTCTTACCACTTACAACCCTGCCAAAGGCCCCATCCCTGGGCTGTCCGTATTCTCCGGTATGTTTCTGCCGGCATATTATAAGATGGGTATTATCAGTATCATATCCTCCTGCACCAAATAGAACATCAAATTTATCAAAAGAAGCAGGCTCACGTTCGATACTGATATCAGCGGAGACCGATCCAAAAGCAACTGCATCCCTGCTCAGCCATCGCACACGCTTTCCTTCAAATTTTTTGAATAGTTGCACCCATGTCTGTACAGAATATTTCTCCAGATCATTTAGTTCGATCTCAACTTCTCCCTTTGATGTTATGATCCTGTAGCTTGTCACCTCTTCCTTTCGGTATTCCTCCGAAACTTTCAGAATACCTACAGAAGTGCCTGGGTTGTGAGGGGAATCTGTATGTTCCAGTGCGTCTGCTATCGTGGAGCCGCTTTTAAGTTCAACACTTTCTCCATTAACATTCAGAATAATGGTATCTTTATCCAGGATCCTCATTTTCCTCCTTTTTATACATCAGATTGGACTGTCAGATGTTAAATATTTTCGGCTTCCATTCTCTCCTTTCCAGTAAATTCTAAAAGTACTTCTTCAGGTTCACCAATATCCACTATCTTGCCGTTTTTCATCAATGCTACCCTGTCACATACACTTTCAAGGAAATCGATATCATGAGAAACTATTATAAATGTATCGCCCATCTTCTCACGGGCATTGAGTATTGAAGAGGCAACTTCACCTTTTGTTACAGGGTCCATTGTGCCTGTGGGTTCATCCATTATCACAATATTGGGCTCCCTGATAAGCACCTGTGCAAGTGCAACCCTGTGCTTTTCCCCTTCACTGAGTTCAGTTGCCATTTTGGACAGTATATCCTTTGCTTTGCTCTCTGTGAATCCCGTTGCTGTAAGAGTTGTGATAGCTTTTCTCACAGCAAGTTCATAGGGCAGGTCCAGACCAATTGATTCTGTGAGATTATCAATTACAGATCTCTGGATATACAATCCGTATTCCTGGTGAAGTATACCCATATACTGTGTGGCACGACCCCTATTGGAAGGACCCGGGACTGTCATGTCAATCCATTCATCACCAACTCTTACGTGCACGTCCCCGCCTGTTGGCTGGATATTACCAATCAATATCTTTGAGGTCGTGGTCTTACCTGCACCACTGGTACCTGCAAGTCCATAGATCTCTCCTTCATTGACCTCAAAAGAGATGTCATTTACAGCATATACAACCCCTCTGCTAACTGAGATATATTTTTTCACCAGATTTTCAACCTTGATTATAGGCTCCCCGCTCTCAGGCCTGGAGTTTCTTTCAATGGCTCCCACATGTTTCAGGAATTCATCTGCAACTTCTTTGGGATCACCCTCACTTACGATCTCGCCTTCTTCAAGAAAGATTGCCTTATCAGCAACATCACTGATAACGTCAGGCCAGTGGGATGTGATTATCATTGACATATTGTAACGCCTGACAGCATTCATTATCACCTCATGGACTACATGTGAGGTATTTGGATCCAGGGTACCTGTAGGTTCATCTGCAAGCAGGAGCATTGGATTTTTCACAAGCTGCCTTGCAAGTACAACCCTCTGCTTCTCACCTCCGCTAAGATCACGGGCTACATGGGTCATTCGATGAGACAGCTGAACCTGATCCAGTATTTCCATTGCCTTTGAAAGAGCATCAGTACCGGTATATCCAATCTCAGTAAGTGCATTTGTCACATTGGAAATGACCTTCTCATCACCGTAAAGTGCAAAAGTACGCTGAAGCATGATTGCAATCCTTCGGGTTATCCTGCGTCTTACAGGGTCATGCACCGGAAGCTTTACAAAATCAGCGCTAAAAGGCTTGAGTTCACCTCCGCATTTTTCACATTTCTTGCCGGCTTTACTTGGAGGTTCAACATATTCACAATCCTCACAGCCTGCAAGATGGTATATAACTTCCCCACTGATATTACCGTATTCATCAAATCCTCGAAGCACATGCATCAGAACAGTTTTACCAGCACCGCTTTTACCAAGTATTCCAATAACTTCGCCTTCATTGATAGTTAGATTAATATTTTTTAAGACCTTTATATCCCCAAAGCTCAAATTGAGGTTCTTTATCTCTATAAATAATGACATCTGTATCCTCCAGGTGGATAAATACGCATTTGAATCAAATATTCTCCTGCAGTTATTTATCATTTAAATTATATAACACCATTGAGAAACTCTCTAAATAGTGTAATAAATCAAGAAGCGGATCAATATATACAATACCGCCTATAAGATAACATTTCCATTAACCCTGGGATACATAAACATATCGCATATTTTTAGCGCTGTTAACATATAAAAAAAGCATGATTCATACACAAAGATGTACCAGGAACCATAGTATTGATAGAGATCACATGGAATTTACAACATCTATCACTTCTTTTATATCATGAACTATCACATCAGCTGAGCATTGCAGTTTTTCAGATACTTTTCCCTTACCTCCAGAGATCAATACTCCCAGGTCAGCTGCCCTTAGAGCACGTATATCATTCAGTCCGTCACCGACCATGATAACTGAATCATATTCTGATTTAAGACTATGTATGATCTCCTCTTTAGTATCCACATTTGCTATTGCAAAAACCCTCTCAAAGGGGACACCGATCCTTTCTGCCAGTGGACCAAGATTTGTCATGCTGTCACCTGAAGCTATATAAATATCAATACCTTTGACTTTCAAGGAATCAATGGTATCGACTGTATTGGAATATATTCTCCCACCGGTGCTCAGCACATAAGCAATTCTGCACAGCTCAGAGTCCAGTATCAGCCCTTCTGCAAAATAGAACACATTTCTGCATTTGTGACGCACCCTGTATATAACATCCTGAAGGGATTGGATTTTTACATGGGGGTTCTTTTTAAGGATAAAAAATGCTTCCTGTACAGAAAACGGCTCACCTGAGCAGCTAATATCAATGGAAACATTATTTTCACATATGTACTGTACAATTGGGATGTGTTCATCAGCTTTGAGAATATTATCAGCATCTGTGTGCAGCATGACCAGTGCCTGTCCTGCTTTTTGTGCTACCAGTGAAATTGTTTCAATACCATCCAGTATGATACCGGTATTCGGGTCCTTTGCCACACGATACATCTGCATAAGGGTCCCTGCACTGTCAAATACCACTGCGATATTTCCTGACATATACTGAAAATTTGCATCATATATGATTAGTATTTCCACAGAACAGTGTGCCCTGCAAATTCCCAAATCATTTTATCTAGATGAAAGAATAATAGCTAATAGTAGAAAATAATGTCATCCAAATTTATTATGATATTCCTGGCACTGCTCATGATCTCATCCATGCAGGCAGTGTATGCAGCCGATGAAGAATTTCCTAAGATACTTGATCAGCCATGGGATCATTCCCCCATAACCGTTTATATTGATGATATCAATGTTCCTGATGAATACAGCCCATCCTATCGTGAACAGGTAGAAACCGCACTCAGGTACTGGGAAGAGGGTGGCAATGGTCAGCTAAGCTATAACCCTGAATTTGAGATAGTCAATGATCCACAGGCCGATATAAGAATAAGATGGGTCAAAAATCTTCAGGAGTATGAAAATGTTGAGGATGGCGTCGCCGGCATTGCCAGACCCAGAATATCAGGAAACAGATTTGTGTATGTGGAAATCGTGCTTGAGACCGGGAACTATCAGGGATTTGCATGGAGGCAATACGGAGATGCAAACATGTTAACCGTTGCCAAACATGAGATCGGGCATGCTCTTGGACTTGGCCACAGTAATGATCCGGGAGATATAATGTATCCTACATACAAGCAGAGAGAAGACATCAATCCATTGCTTGTAAGGGATACTCTTCCCCTTGTAATAGGATCTATTTTTATGATACTGATCATCACCGGATTTCTGGCCACTGGGTGGTACCGACACAGAAAACAGAGGGAACAGCTTGAAAGAGAATACATTCAACAGAATGAAGAATGATCTTAATATGATCATTGATCTTGAAAAATATTTCAGCGGAGATCCTGTGGATTTTTCCGGATATGATCTGGACCTTTCCGGTCTAACCACCTTCCAGCAGAATGTCCTGGAAAAAGTACGCAGTGTTCCCTACGGACACACCATTACTTATAAAGAACTTGCAGAAAGAATAGGAAAACCCCGTGCCTTCCGGGCAGTTGGCCAGGCCCTTGCATTGAATCCATATCCGGTTCTTATCCCATGCCACAGGGTAGTCTCTGCCCATGGGACTGGGGGATACTGTGGTGGTTTTAAAAAAAAGGATCTGAAATTCAAGATGATGTTACTGCATATGGAAAAAAATCAAACAGGTATTGCACCCAGATCAACGGCTGATGACCCCAGTTAATCTTTCGCGATACATAATATCAATTTATCCATCCAATTTTATCCGGACCTGTAACTGTTCACTTACGTTAAATTGATATATAAACAGATAAACTAATAGCACACAGATAGCATACAGGATATTTTGCTAAAACATCTATTAATACGAATCCACAGCTTATACAGGAGAATTTCGATGAAAGAACAGGTTGATGTAAAGGAATTAAAAGAAGGAAGATATGTGATCATTGATGACGAACCCTGCGTTATAAAAAGCATCTCAAAATCAAAACCAGGTAAACACGGCTCTGCCAAGGCAAGGGTTGAAGCCATCGGAATCTTTGATAACCAGAAGCGCTCAATTATAAGTTCAGTCTCTTCAAAGATATTCGTGCCACTGGTTGAGCGCAAAAGTGCACAGGTCCTCTCAATTAGCGATGATATTGCACAGCTTATGAACATGGATGATTATTCAACCTTTGAACTAAAGATCCCTGAAGAATATAAGGACAGAGTCAAAGAGGGTGAGGAAATAACCTATATCACTTCCATGGGCAAGATGAAGATAGACCTGCGATAATAAGTTATTAGGGCACAATGTTCTATAAACCAATCATGATGGATGCGCTTTCTGATTACGAGTCATCCACATACGTTATTTTTGGAGTGCCTTTTGATGCAACCTCATCATATAGAAGTGGGAGCCGCTGGGCCCCTGATGCCATGAGAAAGGCATCTCTTAACTTTGAAAGTTATAACCATTTCTACAAAATTGACCTGCAGGATCTGGCCATCCATGATTCAGGTAATTTTGAGATATCAGCATCAATTGACGAAACACTTCATGATCTGCTGGTCACAGTCAGGTCCGTTGTATCAGACAATAAAATACCTATCATGCTTGGAGGAGAGCATTCAATGAGCCTGCCATGCATCAAAGCCTGTGCAGAAAATGCAGGGAATGATTTTGGAGTACTTGTACTGGACGCACATCTGGATCTAAGAGATGAGTATGCAGGAGTTAAGTACAATCATGCATGCGTATCAAGGCACATACTGGAAGAGGTTACTGAAAATTACGTAACTGTAGGTGTCAGGAGCGGTGCCGGAGAGGAATGGGATCTGGCACGGGATAGGAACATATGCCATTACACCCCTGAAGATGTAGCAAGGAAGGGTATTGATGGGGTTGCAGATGAGATTATGGACTATCTGGACTGCAGCAGGATATATATATCTCTTGATATGGACGTATTTGACCCGGCGTATGCCCCTGGACTGGGTACACCCGAACCTTTTGGTATGAATCCATGGGATGTCCGAAAATTGATACACAGGTTTGCACCAATGTCAATAGGTTTTGATATAGTTGAAATAGCACCTGAGTATGACAGTGGCCAGGCTGCCATACTTGGTGCCAAGATAATGCGAGAGTTCATTGCAGCTTCTGCGTCCAAAAATAAAAAAATCCAATAGATAGTTAAATATATAGTTTTACCTCAATATCTGGATAATAACAATGATAGATGATAATGACGAAATAGAAACTGAATGTCCGGTATGTTCACCAAAGACACCGGTTCTGCACGACATTCTAAAAAGCGGTCAGAATCCGATGGTAAGATGCATGGACTGCGAGCATATCCATCCTGTGACAATAGAAAAGAAATCACCAGTTGACATCAGGATAATTGTAAGTGAAGGGGACAGGTCATTTGACCTGATAATGCCAATGGACCCTGAAGATGTGGTACATGTGGGTGAAGAACTGATCGTAGATGATGAAACATCAGGTGAAGCATATCCTGTAATAATCACATCAATCGAATCCGGGGACAGGAGAGTTCAAAGTGCTATAGCAGAGAAGATCGATGCACTATGGACAAGAGCCACCGGCGAGGTTAATGTCAAAATCTCAATTCACTCAGGTACTGAAACCATTCCTGTTACCACAACAGTTCCAGGAGACAGGGAGTTTATTGTTGGTGAAGAAGAACAGGTTGGAGGAAAGTTCTTTGTCATCACGCAGATAAAGGTACGGGATGGAAAGTTTGTATCAAGGTCAGGTAATACTGTCAAAGCCAAGCACATAAAGAGGGTCTTTGGCAGGAAAAAGAGCCGAAACTGGGGAGAGGGTAGGACTGCATGGAGTTTGAAGAAAAGAAGAAAAGAATGATCAATGGCCTTAAAGGGCAGGGAATAAGTAAAAAGGTACTTGATGCAATCACAAAGGTAGACAGACATCGATTTGTTCCGGAGCAGTTGGAAGGTGATGCATATTATGATACACCCCTTCCGATAGGGTACAATCAGACAATTTCTGCCCCGCATATGGTGGCCATGATGTGCGACATGCTCGATCTTGAGGAAGGACATAGAGTGCTTGAAATCGGTGCCGGGTCCGGATATAATGCTGCAGTGATGGCAGAGCTGATAGGAGAGAATGGACATATATATACCATTGAACGCATCAAACCCCTTGTAGATTTTGCAAAGAATAACCTGGAAAAAGCGGGCTATTCAAATGTTACGGTGGTTCATGGTGACGGATCTGAGGGATATCCCTCTGCGGCTCCATATGACCGTATAACTGTCACTTCTGCAGCACCAGAGATACCAGAGATTTTTCTGGAACAATTAAAACCCGAAGGCATACTCCTGATTCCGGTGGGCATTCCATATCAGGAATTATATCTTGTTCGAAAGGATTTAGATGGCAATATACATAAAGAGCCAAAGGGAGGAGTAATGTTTGTTCCCCTTGTAGGTAAATATGGATTCAGGAAAGATGATGGTTACTGAAATTATAAGTATTCAATAGGAGCATATATTTTGCTGAACAAGGGAATAAAGTAATTGATGATTTTGCATGGTCAGCAAAAGAATAATCTACACACCATTTAGTGCATTATTTCTGGTACTCCTGGTACTAATTCTGCTGGTCATAGTCAGCATACTCTTCATGGGCCTTGTGAGTACCGCTTTTGTCAGACTTGGTTTTTCATGGAGCCACGCATTTTTACTGCTTCTTTTTTCACTAATTGGAAGCAGTGTAAATGTCCCCATTGGAATACTTGAATCCAAAAGGCCCATTATAACAGAAAAATATATCAGCTTTTTTGGGATGAGATACAAACTTCCTGTGATACAGGAAAAAAAGAACAGAACAGTGCTGTCAATAAATATCGGCGGTGCCGTGATTCCTATAATAGTCTCTCTATACCTGATATGGACATTTCCACAAACTGTTCTGATATGTATTGCAGGTATTGCTATAGTGTCCCTTATAACCTGGCTGGTGGCCCGTCCTGTCAGAGGTGTTGGGATTGTTACCCCCATTATAGTACCACCCCTGGCTGCAGTTGTTAGCTCGCTGATATTGATATCACTTTTCCATCAGATGCAGGATTATATATTTATAGTTGCGTATACTTCAGGTACTATCGGAACACTGCTTGGAGCAGATATATTCAATCTAAGATCAATCAGGGACCTGGGGGCACCTGTTGCAAGTATCGGTGGTGCAGGCACATTTGATGGAGTGTTCCTCACAGGCATAATTGCAGTAATAATTGTATGAAAATATTGATCAATAATTATTTTAGCTTGAATGAAAGTATACAGATACTATGCTTACAAAAAGAATCATACCATGTCTGGATGTCACCCTTGACGAGGCTGGCGGAACTGTTGTCAAAGGAATCGAATTCGTCAATTTGAAAAAAGCAGGAGACCCTGTAGAACTTGCAAAGCGTTACAATGAACAGGGTGCAGACGAACTTGTATTTCTGGACATTACAGCCTCCCATGAAAAGCGTTCAACAATGATAGATGTTATTGAAAGAACTGCAGATGAAGTGTTTATTCCACTGACCGTTGGTGGAGGAGTTAGTTCTGTAGATCACATCCGCCAGATACTACGAGCCGGTGCGGATAAGGTTGCAGTAAATACTGCTGCTGTAAAGAATCCTGAACTGGTAAGAGAAGCCGCCGATATCTTTGGATCCCAGTGTATCGTTGCAGCAGTGGACTGTAAAAGAAATACCGATGTTGAAAATAATCCAGATAAAACAATACTTACACTGGAGGACGGTACTCCTGCCTGGTATGAAGTGGTCATATATGGAGGACGCAAGAGAACTGGCCTGGATACGGTCCAGTGGGCACATAAGCTGCAGGAAATGGGCGCAGGAGAGATACTGCTTACAAGTATGGACAGAGATGGAACATACGATGGATTTGACATTCCCATAACAAATAAACTATCCCTTGAACTCGAGATACCAATTATAGCATCCGGAGGTGTTGGAAACCCGGAACATATCTATGATGGATTTGTCAGTGGTAAAGCGGATGCTGCACTTGCTGCCAGCATATTCCATTTTGGAGAATATACCATACCTGAGGTAAAGGAATATCTCAAAAGTAAGGGAATACCTGTTAGAATCTAAAACATAAATATGCAACAATTATTTATCCCTTTGATCCAGAATAGCCGGCAATGAGCAGGAAAGTAGAACTCCTGGCACCTGCCGGAAACAGGGAATCCTTCATGGCAGCTCTTGAGAATGGAGCAGATGCCATATATATCGGTGCGCAGTCACTCAGTGCAAGGCATTATGCAGATAACTTTTCTCCTGAAGAAATAAAGGATGCAATTGATCAGGCACATGCAAGAGGAGTAAGTGTATATGTTACAGTAAATACACTCATAAAAGACAGTGAATTGGATTATGCCATTGAGCTTATCCATGAACTATATATTCATGGTGTGGATGCCATAATTGTCCAGGACCTGGGACTGCTTCACCTGCTAAAAGAGAAGATGCCTGATCTACCAGTTCATGCCAGCACCCAGATGAACATTCACAATACTGAAGGTATCAGATTTCTTCAGGAAGCAGGTGTTGATAGAGTAATACTGGCACGGGAAATGAGCCTGGATGAAATACAAGCCTTCAAAAAAAATACAGGAATGGAGATTGAGGTTTTTGTACATGGTGCCATCTGTTTTTCCTACTCGGGCCAGTGCCTGATGAGCAGTATGATAGGAGGCAGAAGTGGAAACCGTGGCCACTGTGCCCAGCCCTGCAGACGAAGATACAGGCTCAGGAACAAAGGAGAAAATGTGGAAACAGGGGGAGAATATCTGTTAAGTACAGGGGACCTCTGTACTGCTACAATATTGCCCCAGCTTATTGAAGCAGGGATTGATTCCTTTAAAATAGAAGGACGGATGAAAAAGGCAGAATACGTGGCCGGAGTAGTCAGGATATACAGGCGTCTAATTGATAGATATATGCAAGATCCAGAAAATTATTTTGTCCTGGACAGCGAATTGGAAGAACTTACTCAGCTTTTCAACCGGGATTTTTCAACAGGATATCTCATTCCAGGTGAAAAACTTCTGAGCATACAGCGTCCATATAACAGAGGTATGATAGCAGGGGAGGTTATAGGATACAACATGCAACGTTCAAGTATGCGCATCCGTCTATGTGAAACCCTGAGAATTAGAGATGGGATCGGCATTGAAAGCGGATGTGATAATGTCGGCCTGATAATCTACAAAATGTATGAGAACGGGTTGCCTGTAGATAAAGCAGAAAGCGGTTCTGTGGTAGAAATACCATCTGATCATGCATTAAAATCCGGTACTGTATACAGGACAATGAACAATCTTCTGATCAGTGATCTAAGATCAACATATATATCACCTGCAAAAGGCAGAAAAGTACCTGTAACAATAGAGGTTTGTGCAATGGCTGGAAAGCCTCTGAGAATCCAGGTAAAGGATATGGATTCGAATCAGGTTTGCGTCCATTCAGAGTACATCATTGAAAAAGCAAGGACAAAACCAACAGACAAAAGCCAGATAGCAGATATCATGAAAGGATTGGGAAATACTATATTTGAACCTGAGAATGTGATCATAAAATCAGAAGATGATATATTCATACCTCTTGGACAGCTCAAGAACACCAGAAATCAGGCTATCAGAGATCTTACTGATATTAGAGTAATAAAATGGAGAAGAGGTTCAGTAATCTCTGAAAAATATTCACAGCAGATTATTGAAGACAGATATAAAATAGAATCTGAGAAATGGACAGATAATGAGGAGGTATATCTAAGTGTCCTTGTAGATAGCTTGCAGGATATGAAAAGTTCAATAGACGCAGGAGCTAGCAGGATATACTTTGCAATTGATAGTCAACATTCATTAGACACACTGAATCTTAATGATATGGCACAGTACGCACATAGTGCAGGATGTAGTATATACTTCCATACACCACGTATCACCAGAGAGGATGATATGGATATGGTACATAAAATATTCTCATATGCATCACAGATAGCAGATGGCGTACTGGTATCCAATCCCGGTACATTAAGGATTGCAAAAGAATTTGATCTGCCGGTAATTGCCGATTATCCAATGAATATATTCAACATCCCATCTCTTAAATTTATCATGCAGAAGGGAGCCTGTAGTGCGGTGCTATCTCCTGAACTTACAATGGAACAGATTGAAGCCATTGCACAGAATGGTTCTGTGGAATGTACTGTACATTCAAAAATGACCCTCATTGAATCAGAATGCTGTGTGATATCAGATATATTCGGGAGTGATGGATGCAAGATGTTATGCAGGAACGCAGAATTTGAAATTGTGGATGAGAAGGGGTATTCATTTCCACTGAGATTTAAAAGTAAATGCAGAACTTCTCTCTTAAATTCCAGAACACTTTGTATGCACAATCATATCCCGGATATTGTCAAAGCAGGTGTATCCGGAGTTATAATTGATGCCAGGAATCTGGATGAAGATCTGAAGAGAACAGTGAAGCTGTACAGGAAGGCAATCGACAATGCACTTGCAGGATCTGATCAGGTATCCTGCATTCAGAAGGGATCAGAATATACCACCGGCCATTATTTAAGGGGAGTCCTCTGAAAAAATCCAGAAAATTGCTGGAAGATATAAACAGATGATCCAGAAAACAGTTTCAGTCCACAATAACCGAAAAAAAAGATTATTCTCAGGAAAGATTAAATAATTTCAAACCCATCTATTGATGGATAAAAATGATAGGAATACCTGAAGTAACAACTATTATACTCGCAGTACTGGCTGCATTGATATTATATAAACTTCTGAAAACTGTAAAGAGCCTTGTGATCAATGCAGTACTGGGCCTGATCGTACTGGTTGGTGCAAATATACTGTTCGGACTTGGAATTGCATATACATGGGTAGTAATACTGATATGTGCAATTGGTGGAATATTTGGTGCACTTCTGATAATACTGTTGAACCTGCTGGGAATTGCATTTTAAGGCAGTTATGTCCATACCAGTATGAAACAAATATTGAGAGCCTTATCAGAACAGTTCATATTGAACCTATAACCCCCTGAATGGTGTGGCGAATGTATTCCTTACCCCTGAACACCTTTTTGGATCTCGTTTCTTCTATATCCATATATCCAGAGCAACTGAACAGTTTTTCAATCTCTTCAACTGTAAAGTAGTGGTAGATAATTCCGTTTTTTCTCAGAAAAGTATCTTTTTCAATTTCATCTCCTCCGTACCTCATATCTTCCACACCAAATACTTCAAAGAAAAGATAGCCCTTATCCTGTATTACCCTTAAAATTTCCTCTGCAGCATCTTCTCTTTCCTCCTCAAATAAATGGTGCAGAACCCCATAACATACAATACCATCAACTGAATTGTCGCACAGGGGAAGACGAGTTAGATCTGAGACCATATATTCTGCACTACATCCATACTTATCAAGATAGGACCGTGCAGCCCTGATGCCATTCAAGGACACATCTATGCCGATAACTCTATAGTTCCTTGAGAGTGGTAACAGATAGCGTCCGTTACCACACCCTGCATCAAGTACCCTTGATCCTTCAGGCAGGTGTTCCCTGATAGCTTTGATTGACCTGGGACCACCCCATACAAGAGATTCATATTCCCGATCCCATGCCCTGAAATGTGGTTTAAGATCGAAATTACCTATTTCCGGGTTCATATCGGAATGCCTCAGTAAACCTCCTTACCAGAAAATCACTGTCAAGGGAAGATAGAAACCATCCAGCCTTGGGTCCGGAGCTCTGTCCAAGGATCACTGTGTATATTGCTTTGAAAAGATCTTTGGGATTCACCTTCAGTTCAGTTTCCTCACATCCCAGAATGTCTGCCATCTTGCTGTGTATCCTGGATCCCACATCCTTTGCCTGATATACAAGATTATGATACTGTTCACCACTCATATTCCCCTCCTCCTCAATCACCTCAGCCATGGCTGCCAGAAATGCTTTCTGGGTATCAGAGAGGGTGGCGGTCTGGGGTGGCAGGTCATCCCTTACACTAAACTTTGCAAATGGAGGAGCATACATATCAAGCCAGTTTGCTACATTATCTACAAGTTCCTTTATACACTTGCGATTATCTGTACTGTATCCTGCTCTTTTTAAAATTTTGAGTATCTGTTCAAAATCACCATGTGCAACCTGATATAATGTTACCATGTGCTTGAATGGAATCTCAGTATGACATATACCACTTGCTTTTGAGAGCTCAAGCACACGTCTGTTGTAATCAGGGAGCTGATCAGCCTGATTGAGACGTTCATATTCATCAACCAGTGTGAGCAGGGGAAGTCCTGGATCAAACTGAATATGCTTTTCAGGTCTGGTCCTTATGATCAGGTACCTGAGAACTTCCGGAGGAACTACTTTGAGCATATCGGATATTGATACCACAACGCCGGTTGATGAGGACATGGCACCCTTATCGGCCAGCATTATCCATTCATATACCACCGGATAAGGTGGCTCGTATCCAAATATTTCCCGGGTGATCCGTTTTCCAGTATCATATGACCCACCTCTTGATGCATGGTCTTTTCCAAATGGCTCCACTGTAACACCAAGTATCTTCCACCTTGCAGCCCAGTCAACACGCCATGTGAGTTTACCACCTCCCTGCATGGATACTGTTCCGGAATGTCCACAGGAACACGTATAGTCTACAGTTTCAGAATCAGCATCAAAACCTGTCACTATTGTGGTATTGATCCTGCCGCACTCTTCACATATGGGATTGAAAGGGCTCCAGTCACTGGCAGGCTTTCTGCCGGAAACCTCTGATAATATGTCAGCAATTTCATCTCTTTTTTTGAGTGCTGTCTTAACAGCTTCAGTATAAGCACCACTTTTGTACAGTTCATCTGCCCTGTATACCTGTGGCTCTATCCCCAGTTTTTTCATTGACTCAAGGAAAGGATTTAGAAAATGCTCTGCATAGTTGGCACAGTTTCCACATGGACAGGGAATCTCTGATAGTGGCATGCCAACATATTCAGAATAGTTCTGGGGGAGGAATGGATATACCTTTCTAAGAGGATCAAAAGTATCAGCAATATAGATCAGATTTACACTGTCTTCCATATCCAGCAGGGCACGATAAACTGCATCTGCGGTTACAACCTCTCTCATATTACCAATATGTATGTGCCCTGAAGGAGTGATCCCTGTTGCAACAACATTTTCTTTTCTCTGTTCCAGTACATCTTCTGCTACAACATCTGCCCAGTGTATGATTTCTGCCATTATTTCACCAGATTCTGCTTAAATTTAACCAGCTCATATTGAATATTTCATAATATTAGCTATTCATGTGATTTCAAAATTTCCTGTAGACAGGACAAGCATTTGTAATACACAAAAATAAGTCCTCTACTATAAGTTCATTTCCTGCATGTTAAATGTTTTAAAGGATAAATTATTTATTCCACATCAATATCTAGAATAATTAATATGGTACCCAGAAAAGCATTCATGACAAAAGGTGTTGGAGTCCATAAGGATAAACTGGCATCTTTTGAATTAGCATTAAGAGAAGCAGGTATAGAAAAATATAACCTTGTAACCGTTTCAAGCATATTACCTCCCAACTGCAAGGTCATTTCAAAAGAGCAGGGATTAAAAGAACTCAAACCCGGGGCTATCGTCCACTGTGTTCTTGCAAAGAGCCAGACAGATGAACCGTACAGGACTCTGGCTGCAGCCATTGGAAATGCTATTCCGGTCAATGAAGATAACTATGGATATATATCAGAACATCATTCCTTCGGTGAAGACGAAAAAGCCGCAGGGGAATATGCAGAAGATCTTGCAGCAACAATGCTTGCAACTACCTTTGGAATTGAGTTCGATGTTGATTCTGCCTGGCATGAAAGGGAAGATGTATACAAGGCAAGCGGGCACATAATAGATACAACCCATATATGCCAGTGTGCAAAAGGTGATAAGAGCGGGAAATGGACAACTGTAGTAGCAGCAATGGTATTTGTGGAATAACAAAATCAGCTACCCTCCTTTGCGGAAGGAGACTCCTGCTCTAAAATTTGAACTTATATTATAGTTCAAGCATGTAGTATGTATTGCATCCATTGCAATACATAACTAATTTTCTTCCGGTAATTAAAAATATTAATAGATCAACCTTGATATTATGACCCGTATAACCCAGAACCATTATAAGAATACTCAAAGCGTACTGATAGATATATTCCAGCTGTACAATTCCAGGGAACCAGATTCAAATGAAATGCAATCACTCCTAACAGAACTGGGCACCCATGGATCACATTCCAGAGAAGCGGTGATATACGAAGATGAGGAAATGCAGCACATCCACACAAAAAAAGTTACATCAGGATCTTACAGAAACTGAATTTGCACTACAGTGGAACTGATCAGTTCAATGATCAGAAATATATCTAGCAGTCGACCCCCATATCAAGAAAAACCTCAATATCATCCTCAATTTCTTTAAAGTAACTGTGATCCTTTACTACATATCTTCCATTATCAATTGACTCAAGGAAACCATACCAGTATACAACCATACCTTTCCCATAACGACTTTGATAATGACGCAACTGTCGATGGTGGTGACCAAAATGTTCCCTATCACTTCCAAAAAGAGCTTTACTTTCAATCCATGATATCAGGTTTCCATCAATTTCAAGTGCATTTTCAAGCAAGAAGTCCGGAGTTTTGGATGTACCTTTTCTTTTCAGATCCTTTTCTGTGAGAAATTGGACTTTCCTGATTCCAAGCCATTTCTCAAGAAGTGACTCACCGGCTTTGCCGCGGAAATCATGCATTCTGTGTGCTTTTGGGGAGAAAAAACAGTCTGCATCAAGAGCATTGACAATCTCATTTCGAAGACGTCTGTCAGATATCTGTTGCGGATCCTTAAGTATTTTTTTAGCAGGGTGACCCATTTCCTTAAGTATCATTGAAGCCATCAGTGAAGCAGGAATATGATTCTTATTTGCAATACTGAGAATACTTTTACCAGCTTTCCATTGCATTAAATGTATCCTTCTTTTTCGGTTAACACATGGATGTATCCTTTTTACCCGGGATACTATTTTTTGATTAAAAATAGTTAATATAACACCTGCAGGCTCCCCATACTCGGAAGAAATGTATGCAACATCCTCCATAGAATTCAGGGATGTGTAGATCTGATTATAGGTTTCAATATCCATTCTCGCCTGCTCCGGACACTCTTATTTTCAAAAGACACTCAGTACACCTTTTTTTTGTGCAGTATTTTTTTGCATATTCTACAATCAGTGCATGAAATTCCTTATATAGTCCTGTATCTTCCGGAATTTCAGATTCAAACAGTTCCTGGAGCTGTCTGTAATTGCCACTAACATCCATACACTCCATGATCCTTGTAGTATATGCATCGATAACAAATTTTGGTTTTTCAGCAGCATATAATATAATACTGTCCGCAGTCTCATAGCCTATTCCTTTAAGGGAAAGTAGTTCCTTTCGCATTTTATTTACAGGCAGTGAAAAAATATTATTTTCTCCTCTTCTGCTGAAATGTTGCGCAATTTGCTTTAAACGTGCAGCTTTTTGTCTGTAAAAGCCACAGCAATACACCAGTTCTTCAATTTCCCTGATATCGGCTTCTGCCATATTCTCAGGGTCAATAAGACCCTTTTTTTGCATCTGACCTATAGCTCTTTCAACATTTGTCCATTTCGTCTGCTGTGTTAAAACCGCACCAACAACAACTTCAAAAGAAGTATCTGCAGGCCACCAGTTCTGTGGTCCAAACTCATTGAAAAGAATGTTATATATTCGTGTCAGATCTACAGATTTCATAACTCAAGCCGTTCAAAGATCCAGCATTTATTTCCAGAATTTATCTTCATAATCCTCTGGGAGGTCAAGTTTCATTGCTTCGTCAATGCTCTTTTTTTTTCTGGAGCCTGTATTATCTCTGGCAGATACATCACTGATTCCTTCAGGATCCCCGGATGATCGATGAGATTCTATGACAGTTGTATCCTTATCCTGATTAATGATCCTTTCATAAACCTCTGATTCCCTGGGCTGGGGATCAGCAGATGAACTATTAACCTCGCGGTCAGTATTTTCCTGATTAATTTGGGATGAAAAGTCTTCAATATCTCGGTTAAACTTTACACGGGTCTTTTCTGCATAAGAATCAATAATTCCTGATTGTCTAGAAGAACTCAGTCTATGAGTGCTTCTGTAACCTATCGCACAGTTTTCATCACCGGATCTCCAATCAACAAGGAATAAATGACATTCCTTCTTCTTGCAATCAGACCGGTTATCCAGAGGGCATACATCAGGTAGTGGCATATTCTGTCATTCTTTACCTGGTTTCAAATATAGTTTTCGCCTACATCTCCAGTTCAGATGCGATCAGAGATGCAACACTGATACAGCTCTGGGATCTTTCGATAGTATCTGTTGCCAGAAGATCACTTACGCCTGCATTAAACAGTCTCAGCACTGCATTTCGTGCAAGTACCGGATGAACACATATAAGATATACATCATGGGCATTCTGTTCACGCAGTATCCTTATGGATTCTGCCATTGTACCACCGGTAGCGATCATATCATCAATTAGCACAACATCCCTGCCACCTACATCCATCTGCTTGGTCTTGATCGAAACCCGTTCTCCGCTAAGCCTGGTTTTTTCGAGATAATCAAAATCAATGCCCGAAGAGTCAGATGCTTTTTTTGCAATATCTACAGCACCCCTGTCAGGTGCAACTATCAGAGGGCTCTGTAATCCAAGGGATGCAAGGTAATCTCCAAGCAGATACGATGCATCAATGTCAAAAGCATCGCATCTGAAATAATCCAGAACATTCTGTTCATGGATATTGACAGTATATACCCTATCTGCACTAACCGTACGGGCAATCGCGCGGGCACTTACAGGTTCACCTTCCATGAACTTACGGTCCTGGCGTGCATATCCCATATAGGGAATCACAACATTGATGGATGGTGAGCCTTCACAGGCATCAATGAGCTGGAGAAGTGCTATCAGATCGGAATCTGTAACAGTGCTCTGCACTATAGTCACATCTTCAGTAATCTCATCCAGTATACGGGTATAAAGTTCACCATCAGGAAAACGGTGGAAATCGCACAGAAGTGGTTCAGTATTCAGTTCCCTGGCAACTCTGGCAGCTAGCATCTGTGATGCGGGTCCTCCAATAATCTGCAAATTATATCCCTCATTAATTCAATATAGTTAATTATTCCTGAGATCGTATCTCATAATTACCTTTAGTCTTTCTTACGACCCTGATATCATTGATTACAGTGTCAGGGTAATTTCCACTACTATCCTTTTCAGCCGATTTGACCATATCCCATACCGTAAGAAGTGCGGTAGATACCCCATTTAACGCTTCCATTTCAACGCCAGTCCTTGCATTGGACCTGACCTCAACTGTAGATCGAACAGTTTCACCTTCTATAGTAAGATCAACATCAACGGAACTTATAGGGATCTGATGACACATAGGAATGATCTCGGGAGTCCTTTTCACTGCCAGAATAGCAGCAATTCTGGCTGTAGAAAATACATTCCCTTTCTCAACAAGGCCCTTTCTTATCCGATCAATTGTCTGGCGGGAAAGGACAATCACGCCTGTTGCCGTAGCCTGTCTTGTAACAGTATTTTTATCGCTGATATCAACCATGTGGACCCTGCCATCCACAATATGAGTGAAATTATCTGTCATCAGATCACATTTAGACTTTAGTCGATTCTAACATTTTTACGTTGATGATAATCCTCTAACACACCCCTCAAATCCTGACTCAGTTGGTCTGCCTGGTCAATGGTGAGCTTGAGAATCTCCTCATCTTCTCCATGAGTTATAACAATTCTGACTCTGTTACGTTCAATGTCCACATTTATTTTTCTATATTCTTTATCCATTCAAGACATCTCCTTTCTTGTCACTTCAGTGATTCTGTCGATAATATCTGTTGCCAGAAGTCCGTATGAATGTTCTTCAAAAGCTAGATCTCCTGCTACTCCATTTATGAACGCCCCACATGATGCAGCCTCCATTGCAGGATTGACAGCAAACAGTGTTCCGACAATTCCTGCAAGGACATCTCCTGTACCTCCCACAGTCATTCCTTCATTGCCAGTTCTGTTCAGCAAAACATCTTCACCATCTGAGATGATATCGACCTTTCCTTTAAGCAATGTTACTACGCGGTTTTTCCTGGAATACTCTAAAACCGATTCGAGTCTATGGAGAGGATCTGAAGGAGGTTTTTTACCTATTAAACGGGAAAATTCTCCTGCATGCGGAGTTAATATCATATCACAGTCATTCACAGGGATATTTTTCAGGCCAGCAAAACCATCGGCATCAACAACAACCTTTCTGCAGTAAGGCAATATCATGGATATGGCTTCCCCGATCTCATCACTTCTGCCAAGCCCATTACCTATCACAAGTACATCATGAGACTGTATCATCTTTAATATCACCGGTACATCCTCAACGCACAGTCGGTCATCTGAAAGAGAACGCACTATCAGATTTGGGGAATAGGCGGATACAATATCATCCACTCCCCTGGGGAGTGCAAGTGTTACAATATCAGCACCTGTCCTCAGTGATGCCATTGCAGTCAGGGCAGGTGCTCCAAAATATTCTCCACCACCAACAACCAGTATTCTACCTGACTGACCTTTATGAGAATCAACCTGGCGGCGGTTCAGCATGGTAAGATTTCCAGACCCAACATACACTTCTGCATCCCTGCATACACCAATATCTATAACTTCGATAGCTCCTGTATACCGCTCAACATCTTCTCTGGCAAGCCCCTTTTTCAAACGATGGAATGTAAGTGTTTTATCAGCCATGATCGATTTTTCAAACGAATTCCCATCCGGATCAAAGCCTGAAGGAATATCCACCGAGATTACAGAGGAACCTGTGCTGTTTATAATATCTATTGCAGTGGATTCGGGTTCCCTTATACTCCCCTTTACACCGGTACCAAAAATAGCATCAACTATAATATCTGCAGATCTTAATGATTCGCAGTTCTCCAGACTGGAAGAATCGGTTATTTGCATTGCCTCTATACCACTGTATTTCAGCAGATCAAAATTTTTCAGTGCTTCCTCCGTTTTTATCATTGACCGTCTTCCAATAAGAATAACCTGAGTATGGATATCCTCATATGATGATAGATGGCGGGCAGCTACAAATGCATCACCACCATTGTTACCCCTTCCGGCAACAAGAACAACCCTGCCACTGGAAATACTACTTCTGACTGCCTGAGCAATGGATGCACCAGCATTTTCCATCAGCTGCATCCGGCTGAGTCCAAGACATTCACAGTTGATATCAATTGCCTGCATCTGACTGGAAGTGATCGATTTCATATATCTCACCTTTAAATCTGTCTAATCCTATTTACCAGTTAGTGTTATTTACATATATCAGCCTATACTAATATGAACAAAAGGATATATTGCTCTATCTAACCGAAAAGTGCTTAATATCAGAAAGAGTTTCTATGTGAGAAAAGGAGGTAATTTTTATTTCCGCTGTTTCAAAAAATTCCGACCCTCCTGCAAAAGCCAGGGTTAAGCCAACCTATCTGATAATTGGTAGTGGCAGCATTGGGTTTACACTAGCAAAAGAACTAAGGGAACTTAACAAAGACCTTGTCCTCATAGATAAGGAAAAACAGAAGGTAGAGACGTTAAGAGAGGAAGCATACGAAGCGATTGTTGGAGATGCAAATGATCCGGATGTGCTAAGTTCAATTAACCTAAAAAACCTTACAGCCATACTAATTCTCACATCTGATAATGAGATAAATAAAATTGCATTGCAGAATATAAAAAAGGTAATATCTCCTGATGTATACTGTGTCTCAAGGGCATCAGATGTAATCAACAAGCAGGAAATGGAGACTCTGGGTGCAGATTATGTATTCATGCCCTCAAAGATTGTCGCCACCGCGCTTGCACGGTCACTGGAGAGAGCAGAATCTCTAAAAAGAGGAAATCGATTATCAAAATGGTTAAAGGAGATTTCAGGTAAGAAACTTGCAATTGTGGTTCATGATAATCCTGATCCAGATGCAATTGCAAGTGCAGTAGCACTTAAGGAAATCGCAACAAATTTTGACGTGGATGCAACCATTCTGTACCATGGAGAAATCGGACATCAGGAAAACAAGGCGTTTGTAAATCTGCTTGCCATCGAACTTGAAAAAATGGATGAACATGACATTTCCAGATTCGATAAGGTTGCCCTGGTGGACTGTACCTTACCAGGCTCCAATAATCAGTTGCCTCCTGAAACACCGATTGGGGTTGTAATAGACCACCATCCAACCGGTGAAATAGAGATTGAAGCAGAATACGCCGATCTGAGACCAAATGTGGGTTCAACTTCCACTATTTTGACAAAATACCTCCAGGAACTTAATATTAATATAGAAAGGGAACTTGCAACCGCCCTGCTATATGGTATCAGGACCGATACTCACGATTTTAAAAGAAACACTGATGCATCGGATCTGTCTGCAGCATCGTTTCTGTATCCCCTGTCAGATCATGAACTTCTGGACCAGCTGGAGAGACCTTCAATGTCAATAGAAACACTTGACATACTGGGAGAGGCAATTAACAGCAGACAGGTAATAGGAAGTTACCTGCTCTCAAATGTGGGAAATGTAAGAGATCGTGACGCATTGCCCCAGGCTGCAGATTATCTTCTGAACCTGGAAGGTATAGCCACAACCATTGCATTTGGGGTATCTGAAGACAGGATATTCATATCCGGTAGAACCAATGACATAAGGATCAATCTTGGGGAAGTGATGAAAGAAGCTTTTGGAGATGAATATGCAGGCGGTCATGCCACTGCAGCTGCAGCTCAGATTCCATTGGGAGTGTTTAGTGCTGCAAAGGATAGACAAACACTGCTTCGCCTTGTAAATGAGTCTGTGGTCAAAAAATTCCTGAAAGTTGTAGGCGTGGAAGAATCGGAAGAATGAACCGTTCTACCTGGATATAAATGACAAAACAGAATGAATCAGATCGTAAAGGCATCGAGAAGCTCAGGACGTTTATGATTTGCAAATGGAGAGAAGAGCTGGCATGCCTGGAAGATATCAATATTGAAAATATTGCATTGCAGATCCAAAAAGCAGGATTCAGGTGTTTGAGATGCGGAAGCTGCTGCAGAAGTAAAGATGGAGACAACAGAGTATTCATAACACCTGCCGAAATTGACCTGATCTCAGAGACCTATGACATGGATCTGGAAGACATTGCACTGCCATGTATTGACGATATACTCTCAAATTCAGATAACCAGCAGGAACTTCAATCCTTTATTGATACTGAGGGAAATCTCCATCCCACCGGCTGGATGCTTCTTCGCGGAGACAATGGCAACTGCAAATTCATCAGTGATGCAGGTCCATCCAATAAATGCAGGATATACAATTCAAGGCCGAGCCTGTGCAGTACATATCCTTTCCATATGGAGAACATGGACCTGGAGATCTGTGAATGCCCGGGTCTTGGAATGGATATTGAATGGAAGGAATGTATGGATATTGCCAGAAAGTTGATACAGCGCTATATCAGCGAACTTAAAGATTTCATATTAACATATGAAAAATATGAATACTTTTCATCTTCCAGTAAAGGATACGATATTTATCTGGGCAGACTAAATAAAGGAGAAAATGTATGTATTGTACATGATTCCAGAGGCATCCGCAAAGGTTTACTGATATCGAAATGTGGGGATCTGAAATTTATTCGGTCAATGTGATATGGGTTCCTGGAAACTTATACATGACAGCAGAGAATATCAATATTTAAGATAGACTATCGATTATTTTATTTATAACATTAACTATGTAACTCACTGATTATCATGTCCACAAATACCAGTAATTCTATGACAATTTCTGAGAAGATTTTCTCAAAGGCAGCAGGTAAGGATGTAAAAGCAGGAGATTTTGTCTTTGCCAATATAGACAGGGCAATGACACATGATATAACCGGTCCCCTGGCATTGAAAGGGTTCTATGAGATTATGAAGGATAAGGAAGACAAAAAAGTATGGGATCCTTCAAAGATCGTGATCATCTTTGATCATCAGGTTCCAGCCGATTCTCTCTATGCAGCATCAAACCATATAATGCTCAGGAAATTTGCAAAAGAGCAGAATATTCTAAACTACGATGTTTATGAAGGAATTTGTCATCAGGTAATGCCTGAGAAGGGTCATGTACAACCTGGGGATCTTGTTGTTGGCTCCGATTCCCATACCTGTTCCTACGGGGCACTTGGTGCCTTTTCTACAGGTATAGGCTCTACTGATATGGCAGCTGTGTTTGCATCTGGTAAACTCTGGTTCAAGGTCCCTGAAACCATACGTTTTGAGGTGGAAGGAAATCTGCCGGACCATGTCTATTCCAAGGATATCATTCTGCATCTTATCGGAGATATAGGGATCGAGGGAGCTACCTACATGGCATCAGAATACGCAGGATCAGCTGTGAGGAATCTGTCCATGTCAGAGAGGATGACCATGTGCAACATGGCAATCGAGATGGGAGCAAAGACCGGAATCATCGAGCCGGATGAGGTAACTGAGAATTATCTTAAGGAAAGGATATCCGGGTATCAGCTTGACCCCCACTGGATATCTGATACTGATGCAAAGTATTCACAGGTCAGACATTATGATGTATCGGATCTTGAACCACAAATTGCATGCCCCCATAATGTAGATAATGTAAAGCCTGTATCAGAAGTAGAAGGTACAAAGCTTGACCAGATATTTATCGGTTCGTGTACCAATGGAAGATTTGAGGATATAGAAATTGCTGCCAAAATAATCGGGGACGAGCCAGTTGCAAAGGATGTGCGATTGCTTGTAATCCCGGCTTCCAGAACAGAATATCTAAAAGCACTGAAGGCAGGATATATCGAACAGCTCATAGAAGCCGGTGCAATTGTGGAATCGGCATGCTGTGGACCCTGTATGGGAGCTTCTTTTGGATTGCTGGGAGATGGTGAAGTGGGTCTTGCAACATCCAACCGTAATTTCAGAGGCAGGGAAGGAAGCCCTGAGTCCTTTGTATACCTGAGCTCTCCTGCAACTGCAGCTGCATCTGCTCTTACTGGTGAGATTACGGATCCCCGCAAGGTATGAAATATATTTTGTGCAAAACCATTGCCTGCACAAAACCAGAAGATATATAAAAAGTCCAGCAATCTAAAAATAGATGACGTTGGCCTTGCTTAAATTTCCCGTCATTGGATTATAATCCAGAAAGCCAACGTCACTTGATCTTCTGTCCGGGACAACAGGCACTATTAAATATTGATAGGTGCTGTTCTTTAAGTGGTGAATTAAATGTCTGCAAGTAACATTGAAGTCCTTGATGAGATATATGAGATCATCATGAGCAGAAAAAGAGAACCTGTTCAACATTCATATGTGTGCTCATTATTAAATCACGGTAAAGGAACTGATAAGATCCTTGAAAAGCTTGGCGAGGAGACTGTGGAAACCATCATTGCTGCAAAAAACGGGATAAGAGAAGATATAATATATGAATCATGTGATCTTATATTCCACCTAATGGTTATGCTTGCAGCCTATGATATCGAGCTAAAGGAGATCACAGAAGAGCTCAGCTCCCGCAAAAAGTAATTTAGAAGCAGACACTAAATAGATCAATTTGGATTTTCCTTTCCCATGAATAAATTATCAGTATACTGCAAGTTCATGAAGTACATCGGCTTTTGAGAGTATCCCTTTTGGAACCCCATCAATTGTGACAATAAGTCTTCCCACATTGTGTTCATTGAACATCTTTACGGACTGGTACAGGGGAGTATCCCCATCAATTGTGATCAGGTCCTTTGTCATTATATCCCTAACCTTAAGGGAAATTTTACCACTTGCAAGAGCGTTACCGATATCTGTAAAGGTCACAACCCCTACAACTTTGCCCTTATCTTCAACTGGAGCCCCATGGATGTTATTTTTGACAAAAATGCGTGCAGCTTCCTGTATAGTAGCATTCACATTGACAAATACAGGATCTTCTTTTATGTAATTTTTTACCGGTCTCTTTGGAAGAGATACCATTTCTGTAATTGAGAAAAGTAATGCGTTCTTCGTATCATCCCTTCCTACAACCTCTCCTCTAACAATAAGACGGTTTACAGGGGTTGGACCAATCTGAACTATGTCTCCCTCAACAAAATCCCTTATATTTCCAAGAACTTTTATCATTCCATTACATAATTCAGGATGTCTGACTGTAGTAAAACTTATTTCAGCTGCAGTTGAGCCCTGAATCAGAATTCCGTTTCTGTATATAGGTACAATTACCTCATTCTCAACTGAAGTCACATTCAGGGCCTCATACGCGGCACTGGTAATCTTGTACCCTCCTTTGGGGCCGGGAACACCTTCAACAAGTCCCAGGACTTTCAATGATTGCATCTGGTTGCGGACAGTACCGGGATTTCTGTTTATCAGATCCGCAATCTCTTCTCCTTTTATTGCACGATTTTTCTGCCGCTGTAAATTGATTAATGCGATAATAATATCTTTCTGGATGGGAGTTAGTTCCATACAATCACCATTTTTTCACTATATACATTGACTGCTATATATATATATTGTAGATATGATCAAATAATGATCATAACCCACATGAACTTCAAAGAATACAAATATATATAATCAGACGATTGGCATAGGTAAGTGG
Organism: Methanosalsum zhilinae DSM 4017; assembly: GCF_000217995.1. Taxonomy (GTDB): domain Archaea; phylum Halobacteriota; class Methanosarcinia; order Methanosarcinales; family Methanosarcinaceae; genus Methanosalsum; species Methanosalsum zhilinae. The sequence goes on from NC_015676.1 coordinate 2,024,681, forward strand.
AATCATAAAATGATATTCGAAAAAATATACACTGTTCCGACCTCAGATGAGCTGCTTGACAAGGCATTTAGAAGAGCATCCAGAGCAAGAGCAGGAAAAGTAACCCGCAATAAAGAAGATATACTCAAAGCCCATGAATCTTCGATCATTACAGCCTCCAACATATTATCAGATAACATGGCAAACATAGTCCGCAGATTTCCCAGCTTTGATGAAATCCCCAGACTATATTATGAACTGGCAGATATCCTTGTAGGAGTGGATGAGATCAGAAAATCCCTTTCATCGGTAGACTGGGCAAGCAAAAAGATACATGAGATCTCCAGATACTATATTGGGAAGATGCGTACAAGCAGGGATGCTGTCACTGTAAAAAAAGAGGCTTTTGGAAGAATAGCATCCATTACAAAGTCTGTTGACAGTGATCTGGTATTCCTGAACAGGGCACGAAATATTTTACGCAAGCTGCCTGATATATACGATGAGCCAACAATAATTGTGGCTGGATATCCGAATGTAGGCAAATCCAGCTTTGTTGCATACGTGACCGATGCTAGGCCTGAGATTGCATCATATCCCTTTACAACCAAAGGAGTATCCATCGGACACCTGATAAGTAACAGTAAGCGATATCAGATCATAGATACCCCAGGCCTGCTGGACAGGCCCATGTCCGAGAGAAACAGCATAGAACTGCAGGCAATAACAGCTCTGGAATATCTTGATGCAGTGGTACTGTATATAGTGGATGCCAGTGAAACATGTGGTTATCCGGTAGACCAGCAGAAAAAACTGCTTGATGAGATCAGAACAGAGTTTGATCTGCCCGTGCTGGTTGCATCAAACAAGACTGATATTGAACACAAAGAAATTGATTTTGCAGACATGGAAATTTCAAGCATAACAGGGCAGGGTATTGATGGAGTTCTACAGGAACTCATCAGTATGATAGAAAAGCAGGAAGAGAAAAATAGAGATCATCCGGTCAGCACCGAATCGTCTTCTCCATAATATCCAGTGCCTGCTTTATGTCATCCATGCTGGCGGCATAGGATATTCTGATATGACCACTGCCATTGCTTCCAAAAGCAGATCCTGGAACTACAATTACACCACTGGAAATAAGTTCTGATACAATATCAGGATAATCATCTCCTGCATAAGGGAAAGCGTAAAAGGCGCCTCCTGGGAGTGCACAATCAAGACCAATTGAGTTCAGGCCCTCTACCAGCACATTGCGTCTTTTCCTGAACTCCTCCCGCATTGTAATCACAGGTTCCAGCGAACCGCCGACAGCCGCAACTGCTGCTTTCTGGGCGATTGAGTTTGCACATGCCTGAACATACTGGTGTATCTTGAGCATCTGCTGTATATATTCATCTCTTGCAGCAACATATCCAAGCCTCCATCCTGTCATTGCATAGGTCTTGGATACAGCATTTACTGTTATAACATTATCAGAGTATAGTGCAGGACTTACATGCCTTCCTTCATAGATAAAATGCTCATACACTTCATCACATATCATGGTGATATTGTGATCATCAGCGATCTGGGAAAAGGCTTTCATATCTTCAGGACTCTGCACTGCACCGGTGGGATTTGCAGGAGAGTTCACTATAAAGGCCCTGGTTGCGGGACCTATATACTCAGTCAGTTTCTGTGGACTAAGAGTCAGGTCTTCCTCAAGGGGAACAGGTACTGCCTTTGCACCCATTATTGTCGTAAGTGTTTTATAAGAAACAAAACCAGGATCCGGAATTAAAACTTCATCTCCAGGCTCAACAAGGCATGCCAGTGCTATTTCCAGAGCTTCTGATGCACCGGATGTTACAATGATTTCAGAAGGAGAAAACTCAAGACCATTTTCATTTTTAAATTTTTCACATAGGGCAGTTCTCAATTCAAGTATTCCTGGACCGGGTGTATAACCCGTAAAACCTTCTCTGATTGCACAGATCGCAGCTTCCTTTATATGAGAAGGCGTATCAAAATCTGGCTGTCCAAGACCAAGATTTATAGCACCTGGACCAGCCGATTCAAACATTTTTCTGATTCCTGATATATCAATATCCTTCACCCTTCGAGCAAATCTTTTACCTGCCATATCCATCTATCCCCTGGTAAGGTTTCTGTTACTCCAGTGTTGTGTGTCGTAATTTCAGATCAGCTTCCGAAACGCCCATAATTGCAATAAGTTCTGCAATTACAGCATCCAAAAAAACCATTGAAGATATCTCAAAGGATGTACCAAGTGGTGTGAGGTTTCTGTAATCACCACGCATATGACGTTCCAGATATCCTCCGCCATTATCCTTGATTCTTCCAGGAATTACCACTGCTGTATCTGCCATCTCTCCAAGTGTTGACTCTTTATTGGAGGTAACAGAAATCAATGTGGAGCCAATCTCTGCTGCAATCCTTCCAAGATCGACTATTGAGCGTGTCTCACCTGAGCCTGATATCCCAATGACAACGTCATCCTTTTTAACTGCAGGGGTGGTAGTCTCACCAACAACATATACATTAAAGCCAAGATGCATAAGCCTCATTGCAAATGCCCGGCCTACAAGGCCTGAACGCCCGGCACCCATTACAAAAATACTCTCTGCTGCAAATATGTTATTCAGCATTTCTCTGACACTATCCAGATCAAAGTTTTCAGCCATGCTGTCCAGATGCTTTGCCATCAGTTTTATTGATAATATAAAATTTTTACACTCTGTATCCTTTGGATGATCCATATTTGTCACACTCGCAATTATATATCTAGCAATAATCTTCGAGGAGATGTTCCTTTATTCCATTAACCAGAAATATTACTGTCAGGATACGTTCCCCCTGTCCTAGATCAAAATTGAATATCATGATGAGATCTATTGTCTCGGGTCTCATCCTTATAGTTAATCTGTTTTATTTTCCAGTCATCTATATTCTTCAGTACATCATATAAACGAACGATATCAGAGTCATCTCCGTTCCAGTAGAGGTCAACAATCACATTTTTAGTCTTAAGTTTTTCGGATATTGATTCAGCCAGATAAAAGAGAGCCTTTTTGCTGGAAAATGGGATATTGAAAGTAGCCCTGTATCCGTTTTCCACCTTTGCATAGGATACCAGAACAAATCCACAGCTTTCATATTCGGTAATCTTTTCAAAATCACATATGATCTCATATTCATGTACTGCAGAAGGGTCCACATTGGATATACCTATAAGCAACTTTCCAATAACTATATCCGGAACCTGGCGTCCAAACCAGATAGAAATCTTACCATAGGTACAGACTACGTTAACATCATCCCTGCCCATCTCAAGAGATGAGAGAGATTGTGAGGAAGCGATAATCTCTTCACCAGTGCTATCTTCCATATATTCTTCACTTCACTGATTTTTCGAAGATACAAGGGCACTGATCATGTTCCGATCTTTTTTGAGAGTCTTTAGCTGATTTGCAGGCCCTATTACAGTCATCCTTGTGCGAACGTGTTTTTTCTTGAACAGTTTTCCAAGAAATGAACTATTATTCTCAGCCGGATAACTTTCCATCTCTATACCTGAAAAATCATCAGGCTGTATAAGCGTCATTGTCATCTCTATAAGAGTTGCTTCTTCTGCAGGACTTAAACCCTTTTCAAGTACCAGTATTTTACCTTTCTTCACTTCATCTATAATAAACCTGACCTTCTCAATGGGAGTCATCTCAGAGAGTTTACTTTCAGATATAAGATCCATTTGAATGCCCTGCATACCAATCACCCAAACCTTTTTGCAATCTCCTCATAGAGGGTGTCTATATTCTTTCCTTCCAGTGCAGATATTGCAACCATTGGATGCTGTGGAAAAGCATTCCTTATGGTTGTGGGTGATGCCTCGGGAAGATCGATCTTGTTTGCTGCAATCAGCAGAGGAAGATTTCTGGCTTCCATATTTCCAATAACTGTAACGTTTACCTGAGTAAAGGGATCCTCAGTGGCATCCATTACCAGAATGACACCATCCAGGTTTTCCAGCCATTTAACAGCTTCAATAACCCCTTCTGTAGCTTCTTTTGCCCGCCGTTTGGATTCTGCTTCACCAAGACCCTGTTTCATGAACTCATGAAAATCAATCTTTGTAGCCAGACCTGGAGTATCAATAATATCCAGCGAAATCGAATGACTGTTGGATCGTATTGTAACTCCTTCCCGCCTTCTTGCACGTCTGGTCTCATGGGCCATCGAAGAAACAGATCCCATGGCATCCCCTGTCCAGTCTCTTACTATCCTGTTGGCAAGGGTGGTCTTTCCAGCATTGGGCGGACCATAGATACCAATACGAGCGTTCTTTTTATTGAATAACTTTTTAAACATCCCGGAAAAATTCTCTTTTAATCTTTTAAATACGCTCATTTATTCCCTCCATCATGGAGTTGGAGATTTTTCAACTAACTTTAGTCCATTAATTCAACATGTTTTATAATAACTTTATGAATAGTATCATACTCACATATATTGCATACAGCCAGATTCTGATCACACTGGGTAGATCCAGCAAAAACATCAGGGAATCTGATCATGACAAACCCATGGCTGAATTGATCGCTATCTCAGCAATATTGGAGCCATAGTCACCGGTGCGGTCAATACTATCTGCAACCGTTCTAAGTGCAATGACAGACAGAGGAGATTCAAGCTTTAGAAGCAGTTCATTTAGATGTGATATTTGAGGCCTTCTTTTTTCAACACGGTCAATGACATCGTTTGCCAGTTTAACATCTGCATTAAATAGTGCATTTACAGCATCCTCTACTATCTTTCTGGATGTTTCACTGGCATCCTCTATAATATTCAGGGTATCTTCAGGTATGGAATAGTTCATTTCAGTGGCAATCTTTGCTATCCTCTGTGCATGATCTGCGATACGTTCAAGTGGACTGGCCGCCATTCTGTAATCGTGGTACTCATCAATTGAAGTCTCAGATGCACCAGGAAGTCTTCCACCCCTTAGAACCGATCTGAACTGCTTTGAGATCAACAGGAATAAACGATCAACCTCGTCATCCCTCTGGATCACATCCAGAGCAAGATCCACATCACTGTTCTTGAGGGCCCGAACTGCATCCTTGTGCATGCTGCTGGATATGAGGAACATTCTGCGAACGCCTTTTTTAATAGAGATCTCCTGGGGATTCAAAAGGTCCTGTATAATTACATTTTTTGCAGTCTCTTCAATGATCTCAGGCCCCATGAGTTTATAACATACCTGCCGAATAGTTTTTTTCTGTTCTGCAAGGATCCTTTTTGAACTCAGGTTTATTATATCATATCCTGTAAGGTATGCTGCGATAATATCCCTGGTAAGTGAATCACCCATAATACCAGTTACATCGATCTTTTTTTCCTTGAGCTTTGGGGATTCGTTGGTAGGATCGATCACAAGCGTTCCATCTGACTGGGGGTGCAGGTACACACAGGTTCCGGTCCGGATTCCTGCCTTGTTTGCCCATTGTTTGGGAAGGGAAATGACATAGGTCGAACCACCTGTCTGCTGAACTTTTCGTGTTTCTATGGCCATACCTCGTTGGGTGTCAATCATATTAATATATAGAATTGGATATGAATATATATTGGCAATGAATTAATACATAATATATCTAACGATCGAACAATCATGATCTATTACCGAATTTATTCCATGCAGCTTCCTCGGCAATCCTTATAACATCCTTAACCGGGATCCCTGAATCCAATGAAACTCTGCGGCAATCCTCAAATTCTGCACCGATGTTGAGAAGTGAGCCATTTCTGTCACTGGCTATTTTTACTTTGATGTCAAATTCGTTCATATTCAGTGAAATCCTCACAGATTCCATTCTACGATCCGCGATCAGACGATGGCGTGTTGGTATGACCCGCACTCCAAGAGATCCGGTCTCACAGATGATGCGGTGCGCCAGCCTGTAAGTATCTCTGCTGCGTGCAATGACATGTATCACATGCCCGGGCCTTCCCTTCTTCATTATGGCTGGCGTAATGGTGACATCCCTTGCACCCATTCCCATCAGTTCATCCACAAGATTGCCAAGCACCTCACCAGTAACATCATCTACATTTGTTTCAAGCAATTCAACATGATCCTGTATAAGGGCTGCTTCAATATCTACCAGAACACTTCGCAATACATTGGGATGGATAGGATCCATATCTCCTGCCCCGTAGCCGGTTTTTAGAGGAATTGACTGAGGATATGAATTTACAGGTGTTGCAAAGTAAGATATGATGCCAGCACCGGTAGGGGTCAGGTATTCTCCTTCAACATTTCCACCCCTGAATATCATCCCTTTATTCTGCAGTATGTTCAGTGTTGCAGGTGCAGGTACTGGTAATTTTCCATGAGCTGTATTCACATATCCGCTCCCGGTGGTGATCGGGGTACAATATATGAGGTCACATCCAAGCTCGTTTATCGCAAAAGCAGCTCCTGTGACATCAGCTATCGCGTCATTCTGGCCCACCTCATGAAAATGTAGCTCATCCAGAGGTACATTGTGGACCTTTGATTCGGCTTCTGCAAGCAGAGAAAATATAGACAGTACACTTGTTTCAACCTCAGGTTCCATACATGCAGATTTTATGCGATCGACCATCTCAGGGTAGAGTACCGGCGATTCCTTTTCAGATATCACATCCACATGTACAGAATCAATACCACGTCTGTTGACACGGCCAATACTGACTGATACATCCGCTACAGACTCCATTATTTCACGCGTTCTGCTGGCATCTGCACCAATATCAATCAGGGAAGCAACTATCATATCACCTGAGGCTCCGGAGAATGGATCGAATATGAGGGCTTTCATAAAAAAATCACTTGTTTACCTGATAATCAACCATATATTTATAGACTATGAAAACAGAAAACAATGACCATAAAAACAGTTCAGTAAGTATTGAGACTATAAAAAAGATTAAGTAACAGGATAAGAATTCCAGTAATTATAATATACTGAAATACCAGATTATAACTATATAAATTCACAGTTACAGCATAAATTATCAAAGATCAGGATGACTTCGATGGATGAAGTACAGCTAAAAATTGAGAAAGCACATCCCAGTGACTTTGGGAGAGGTATTATTCGCCTAGATCCCAATACCTTGCTAAACCTTCAGCTTTCACCAGGGGATATTGTAGAGATAAAAGGAAAGAAGAGAACAGCTGCAAAGGTATGGAGAGCTGACAGGCAGGACTGGGGACAGGGACTCGCCCGGATTGACGGTTTTATCAGACAGAACGCAGGAGTCAGTATTGGTGAGAAGGTCACCATAAAAAAGGCCAATGTTGTACCTGCTGAAAAAGTGGTCCTTGCACCTCCAGAGGGAGTGGTTATTGAATTTGGAGAAAATACCAGTGAGGTTATCAAGCACAATTTGCAGAAACGGCCCCTGGTCATGGGAGATGTTGTACCGATCATAAGTTCAATGACACAGCCAATGACAGGACCTATGGCAGGTGGGCAGGCAGTGCCCCTGATTGCTGTAGAGACCGATCCTATGGATATGGTAGTTATCATTACAGAAACCACCGAGGTGGAACTTCGCCAGAAGCCAGTCAGAGGTTATGATACTGCACGCGGGATCACCTATGAGGATATAGGCGGACTTGGAGATGAAATCCAGAGAGTCAGGGAAATGATCGAACTTCCCATGAAGCACCCGGAACTGTTCCAGAGACTTAACATAGACCCCCCGAAGGGAGTTATATTATATGGACCACCAGGTACTGGTAAAACACTTATAGCCAAGGCTGTTGCAGGCGAAGCAGGTGCAAATTTCCTGTATATAGCAGGCCCGGAGATCATGGGAAAATATTATGGAGAGAGTGAAGAGCGTATCCGCAATATATTTGAAGATGCAACGGCAGATGCCCCATCGATCATTTTCATAGATGAGATTGACTCTATTGCCCCAAAACGTGAAAATGTGACAGGAGAGGTAGAGCGACGTGTGGTTGCCCAGCTTCTTACAATGCTTGACGGCATGGAGGAAAGGGGACAGGTTATTGTCATAGGTGCAACTAACAGACTGGATGCCATTGATCCGGCCCTTCGCCGCCCTGGAAGATTTGACAGAGAGATTGAAATAGGAGTTCCTGATCTTTCAGGAAGGCTTGAGATACTGCAGATACACACCAGAGGAATGCCCCTTGATGAAGATGTAGACCTTGATGAACTTGCAGGAAACACCCAGGGTTTTGTAGGAGCAGATATGCTGGCGCTTGTTCAGGAATCTGCTATGAAGTCATTGAGAAGATGTCTTCCGGATCTTGATCTGGATGAAGAAATACCGCCTGAGACGCTGGAAAAGATTAATGTCTCAGCCCTGGATTTTGAGAACGCCCTGAAGGAAATCGGACCTTCAGCACTCAGGGAAGTATTTGTAGAAGTCCCCACTGTCAGCTGGACCGATGTGGGAGGACTTGATAGTGTTAAGCAGGAAATTGTAGAAACCGTTGAATGGCCGCTCAAAAAACCTGAAAAATTCGTGGAGATGGGAATCAAACCACCCAAAGGAATACTGCTGTTTGGACCACCGGGTACAGGTAAGACACTGATAGCCCAGGCCGTTGCAAATGAATCAAATGCCAACTTCATCAGCATAAAGGGTCCACAGATGCTGTCCAAATGGGTGGGTGAATCAGAGAAAGCTATACGTGAAATGTTCAAAAAGGCAAGACAGGTATCTCCCTGCATCATCTTCTTTGATGAGATAGATTCCATTGCAGCTGTCAGAGGTGCAACAACAGAAGGCGGAAAAGTTGCAGAAAGGGTGGTAAATCAACTACTTACAGAACTTGATGGACTTGAGACGCTAAAGGAGATAGTTGTTATAGCTGCAACCAACAGGCCCGATATTATGGACCCTGCATTGCTGCGCGCAGGAAGATTTGACAGAATGGTACTTGTAGGAGCACCCAATAGGAGCGGCAGAATCAATATTTTCAAGATACACGCCAAGAATATTCCACTGGAAGATGATGTGAATCTGGAGGAACTTGCCGATATGACAGAAGGATATGTTGGTGCAGATATAGAATCAGTGTGCAGAGAGGCGGTTATGCTTGCACTCAGGGAAGATTTTGGAACCAGAAAAATAAGCATGAAATACTTCAGAGAAGCTCTTAAAAAGGTGAGACCAACTATTTCAGAGAGCCTGATTGAATACTATCAAAAGATAGAAAATCAATTCAAGGGTGGAGCAGTACCTGAGGAGCCAACTTCATATATAGGATATAGATAAATAATTCACAATTAAGGAATTTGAGGGAGATCATAAATGTCAAAAGTTTTTGCAAAAAACCTGTCCAACAAACAGGTGATGGCAACTGATGGAAGTGAAGTAGGAATCCTATTCAATATTGTGATGGATATAAAAACAAGCAATCTGATAAGTCTTATTGTCAAACCTGATATGGCACTTGACACATCAAAGTACAGGCAGGAAGGAGAATACATTATACTGCCCTTTGAATCAGTTCGCGCCATCAAGGATTATATAGTAATCGACAAGGCTATTGCAAAAGGTACCAAAGGCCCCCAGAAGGAAACAGCAGATATCTGAGCCAGTACACCTACAAAAAGTTTAAGGTCAGAAATTTCTGACCTCATTTCAAAATTTATATCATTTTTTTGGATATCAGGTAATCTATCGCTTCAGATGTACCCTCTCCATAGGCTCTGGATGTGACAAGGTCTGCATTTTTTTTTGTATCAACATCTGCGTTGGATACTGCAATTCCAAATCCTGATACCTGTAGCATTTCTCTGTCATTTTCAGAGTCACCGATTGCAATAAAATCCCCGGGAACAAAATCCAGAAGCCGGGCCAGTTCAATCAGGCCGGTACCCTTATCCACCCTGCTGTTTTTCACATGAATTGCATAATTGGTATCAATGATCTCCACTTCAAATTTTTCCTTCCTGAGAATCCGGCGGGCCTCTGATGCATCAAAATCCCTCCTAAGGGCAACTTCGGTCTTTCTGTACTCAGCATCAAGTCGGGTTATATCAAAGAAAGTTGAAAGGTACTCTACTGCCCTTTCACATTCTTCCAGTGTCCCTTCAACAATATGTGGCTTATTGTCGTATGCAGTGGAAAAAATACCGCCATTTTCTGCAATTGTAGCTCCACTGAGTCCTATAAGCTTAGAGGTTGCACGGGCATAGCACAGTATATTTCCAGTTGCAAGAACAACAGGTACCTTCAATGAACGAAGTTTTTCGGCTGCTGTAAAATCAAGCCTTCTGTCAGGATAGGTGATCGTTCCGTCAATATCCACTACAATAGCTTTGAAAACCATAAATATCAATTACATACATAAAATATATGATTTGCTTTCATTTTTCCTTTCATGGATCCTGCAACCCTTCAGTTGTGACAGCGATTATGGATTCGCCATCAGGAAGGTTGGGAGAATCTACAAGTCTTACAATTCTCTTATCACCCTTTGATTTTCTCAGATATAGCCTGAAAGTTGCAGTATGTCCCAGAATATGACCTCCAATAGGCTTGGTGGGATCCCCGAAAAACGCATCCGGTTTTGACATGACCTGATTGGTAACTATCACGGCAGCATTGAAGAGATCACCCAGGCGCTGGAGATCATGCAGATGCTTGTTCAGTTTCTGCTGTCTGTCTGCCAGTGTACCTCTGCCCACATACTCTGCCCTGAAATGTGCTGTTAAAGAATCAACTATGAAAAGTCTTACAGGCCTTTCTGTATTCTTAAGTTCATTGGCAAGCTCTGATGCAGAATCTGAAAGCAATATCTGATGATTAGAATTGTAGGCACGTGCCACATGGATATGTTTCAGGAACTCTTCAGGATCATAATCCTCCCCATGTTTCTGGGAAAGGCCATCCACCATCTGGGCAATCCTTTCGGGTCTGAATGTGTTCTCAGTATCTATCATTATTACAGAGCCGTTCAGACCTCCTTTCTCCTTTGGAAGCTGAACATTGACAGCAAGCTGATGGGCAACCTGTGTTTTTCCAGAACCAAACTCCCCATAAAGTTCAGTAATGGACTGGGTTTCAACGCCTCCGCCAAGCATTTCATTGAACTCGGTGCACCCAGTTGTAAGTTTACCAACAAGTTTTCTTCTATCCAGTACCATATCTCCTGTTTCAAATCCTCCAATATCAGCTGATTTTCTTGCTGCGTTGATAATCTTTGCAGCGGTTGACTCTCCAATATCTGCACTGGTAGCTATTTCAGCAGGTGATGCAACAGCTATTGCTTCAATTGTATTAAAACCAGCATCTATTAGCTTTTGAGCTGTTGCTGGTCCAACATGATCCAGATCTTCTAAAGACATTTCAGACATAGGTTATAACTCCATTTGGTGCACATGCTTATATCCGGTGCACTATTTATGCAAAGCCTGATAACTTATTCCATCTATATATACATAAGCTTAGGACAGTGAAAGTAATTTCTCAGCAGTGAAGGATCAATCCATCCAAAAACTTATTTCATAGCAGCACCTTCTCAAATCAATGGCTAAGGTAGCAGTAGGCGGAACATTTGAATACCTTCACGATGGGCACAAAAAGCTCATCAATAAAGCCTTTGAACTTGCATCCGATGGTGAAGTTCATATAGGGATCACATCCGACAGAATGGCCCGAAGACCTGATCGCAGAGTAAGTGACTACAATACCCGTAAAAACTTACTGATCAGATATATCAGTGATTCATCACTCTCAGAGACTGATTACCACATATATGAATTGAATAATCCCTACGGACTCACACTAAAAGAGGATTACGACTGCATTGTGGTATCACCTGAAACTTATGATACGGCTTTAAAAATAAATGATTTAAGAATTAATTCAGGCTATAAGCCAATTGAGATCATCAGAATCGACTATGTAATGGGCCAGGACGGACTTCCGATCTCTTCAACACGCATTAGCCAGGGAATAATTGACGCTCATGGAAGATTGCTGAAATAATTATCATTCACATTGTTCAATTCTCTATTTATTCGATTTTTGAAAGTTTTAAAAAATATCTGACTGAATGTCAGGAACATAAGATATAAACATCTTAAAATCAGAAATAGATTGTATGGGAAGAAAGTTTACAAACAAAGATATTGAAATATTCAATAAGCTAGCTCCTGAGACCGGAGGAAACACAACATCTGCCATGGGTCATCAGTATCCCTATATACTAAGGCCCATATCGCACAGAATAGCACAGTCTTCTGATGATTTTAAAAATCGGCTCAACAAACTTAGCAGTGAGGAACTTGATTATCTTGTGGATCTTGCACTAAAAGACATGGAAGATATCAGATCACTTGATCCCGGGGACATCGACGCTTTGATGGATGTGATCTCAGAAAAGATATCTTCCGAAAGGGCCAGTGAGCTCAAAAGACATGCAGGGATAATCTAACAATGGCTCATAGTAAACTCCTGTTTGGTACGGCAGGAACACCCCACAGTTCTAGAAAAAAGAGCAGTATTGAAGGTATTAGAAGGATTCATGAACTGGGTCTGGGCTGTATGGAACTGGAGTTTGTGCGTGGGGTCAAAATGGGTGAAAAGACAGCCAGAAAGATACATGACACATCCCGGTCTGAAAATGTAAAGCTCAGTGTTCATGCCCCATATTACATAAATCTCAACTCAATGGAAGAAGATAAGGTCAAAAGCAGCATAGAAAGGATATACAAATCTGCCAGAATCGGTGCATTATGTGGTGCGGATTCTATTGTATTCCATCCTGCATATTACCAGAAAACGGATCCTGTAAAGGTATACCAGAAAGTTGCACAGATGCTGGTTGAGATCAGGACAATCCTTGATGATGAAGGGATCAATGTTACACTAAGACCAGAAAGTACTGGCAAAGGAACTCAGTTTGGATCAATTGATGAAATACTGCAGCTGAGTGCAGAAATTGAAGGTGTGCTGCCATGTATTGATTTTTCCCATCTCTATGCAAGAAGCAAAGGAAAGGTCAATTCATATAAGCAATTCTATAATGTGATGACCATGACAGAAGAATTTCTGGGAAGAGAAGGACTTGACAATCTGCACATGCACGTATCCGGCATTGAATATGGGAATGGCGGAGAAAAAAAACATCTAAATCTTGAGGATGCGGATTTTAATTATATGGACCTTCTGAGAACATTCCATGAATTCGATATAAAGGGTCTGGTAATATGCGAGAGCCCAAACCTTGAAACCGATGCTATGATCTTGAAAAACAAATATCAGGAACTCAAAAAACAGCAATGAGGATCAGGTAATAACGTTATATTTCTCCTTGATATTTCCTTTTTCCATCAGATTGTTGCTTCCATCTATGATACTTACATTCAGTTCAATACCACTCTTGTGAGCATATCGCTCAATTCTACTCTTTGCATGATCCACCATTCCACCGTTTGTGAGTATCAGGCATCTTTTACCACACAGAGCCATCAAAATGGACTTATCTATGACACTGGATGTTACATTGAGATATATCCCATCATTTTCGGCAATTATTTTACTTTTCTTACCCATTGCACCTACAATCTCGATATCAGCACTCTTTATTAGCTGGCGTATCCCGGCAGGATCATAGTACTCAACATCAAAGATAATGATACCGCCTGCTTTAATTCCATGGCGTTTCATTTCAACAATGGCGCGGCCATCATCATGTATGTAGACCACCTCTGCATTAACTGCTTCATATGGAGAATGTTCTGCAAATTCTCCATACATTATTCCAAGATTTAGAGAATCGCCTACCTTTGTACCGGGGGTTACATCAACCCACATAAGTTCAGGAGGCTTCAGGGTCCCTACAAGCTCAAGGACACTTGCAGGAGATTTTTCCCCTACCGCAAGGCCTCTGCGCCTCATCTCATGATATATCTCCAGTGTAACCGGCTGTCTCATGTGTGCCCTTTTTAGGAGTTCAGGTTCATTGAATGCTTTCTGAGGCGGCCCTTCCCCTATAATTGTACCCTTTGAGAGGAAGTATACATAGTCTGCCCATCTATAGGCAAGGTCCACATCATGGGTTGAAATCAGGATTGTTTTTCCGGCTTCATTCAGTTCATTGAGAAGATCCATGATCTCATCGGCACCCATTGGATCAAGATTTGAAAGAGGTTCATCGAGTATTATGATCTCAGGCTCCATGGAGATAACACCGGCAATAGCAACTCTTTTCTTCTGGCCCCCACTCAGGTGATGTGGAGGCTTTTCTCTCAGATGTGTTAATCCAACATATTCCAGAGCACCATCCACAAGCCTTTCAGTTTTCTCCTTTGAAAATCCAAGATTTGCAGGTCCAAAAGCAATATCCTGATAAACAGTGGGTGCAAATATCTGATCATCGGAGTTCTGGAAAACGATTCCAATGTTCTTCCGGATCTCCCGGAGGGATCTTGAATTGTATTTTATAGGCTTTCCATTGAATAGCACCTCACCTGTCTCTGGCTTGAGTGTACCGTTTAAAAGAAGAAAAAGAGTGGATTTACCTGATCCGTTATGGCCTACAAAAGCCACTTTCTTACCTTTCTTGATTTCAATATTGACGTCCCTGACACCCGGGCTGCCATCCATGTAGGAGTAATTAAGGTCATTTGTTTCCAGAATCATCATTATATGATACCTCAGGTAATTATTATAAAATCTTCCATCACTATCAGAAGATCATTTCTGTTCTGATATCCAGATCAGATTTCATGCACTGATAGACAGGACACATACAGATATCATATAATGCCATTAATGGCATCCTTTGAACATGATCTGTCACTTATCGATCTTCTTTTTAGTACAATAGAAGATAATTTTAAACAAGCAAATTTGATTTATAACAAGTTGATTGGTATAAACCTTCAGTTATATAAATATATTGTGAAGCATGCTGAAAAATAAACTACCCCCATTCAGATAATAAAGAAAAACTGTCTTTTTTTAACAATTATTAATACAAAATTTGCAAATCTGGACAATCTTTTTCTTTGTTCCGGAAGCAGTTATCTTCAAGGATAATGATTATGAGCTTTTTGAGCATTTTTAAATACTACAATATTACTTAGTAATCAATTACACAATATAAGTGCTATTTATTGATATCAAAGTTGGAGATTATGAATAAACCCAGAATATTTTTTAAACATATTAAAGAAGAGTGATATTCATGAGAATAACAAAACAAATAGTTGCAATAACCTGTGCAGTGCTTCTTTTACTGTGTATGCCGGTATCAGCACATACAGATGAAGAGCTAAATGAAATGAGTGGTGAGTTCTTAGATATTCGAAATGAAATAAGAGCTCTGGCCCAGAACATCCATGATGAATCTGAATATATTGCAGACGATGAAGCACTTGATCCCGAAATAAGGGACGTTGCTGAAGAAGTGCATCAGATGGCACACAGAATAGACAGATCTGCACATGACATAAGACACTACATCGATGATGGAGATTATAATCAAGCTAAGGCAGAATTAGAGGTCCTTAAAGGATTGATAATAGATTTAAACAATCCTGTGCACAAGCTTGATGACATCGCTCCGGAATCACATAAACACCATGCAGATGAAGTGCACCATGACCTACATGACCTGCAGCGCAAATATCAGGATTTTGAAGGACTCTTTTATGAGTTTCTGACAGATAGGCTTCTGGAACTTCGAAATGAGATCAGGGCCATAGCCCAGGACATCCATGATGAATCAGAATACATAGCAGATGATGAGTCCCTTGATACTGAAATAAGAGATCTGGCAGAATGGATACACCAGCAGGCCCATAAGATCGATAGATCTGCACATGATATAAGACACTACATCGATGATGGAAATTATAACGAAGCTAAAGCAGAACTTGATAACCTGAAATCGTTTATAATTGAACTGAATGGACCTGTACATGAACTGGACCATGAAGTACCTGAATCACACAAACAGCATGCAGATGAAATTCACCATGACCTGCACGATCTGCAGCATGTTTTCCAGAAGTTTGAAAGTCTGTTCTATACATATATTGGTGACCGTGAATATACTGAAGAGACCAATGCAGATTCCGGTGATGTGCCAATAAATGAAAGATTACTGGAAATCAGAAATGAAATAAGAGCTCTGGCCCAGAACATCCATGATGAATCTGAATATATTGCAGACGATGAAGCACTTGATCCCGAAATAAGGGACGTTGCTGAAGAAGTGCACCAGTTGTCACATAAAATTGACCGGTCTGCACATGATATCAGACACTACATCGATGATGGAGAGGTCGATAAAGCCAGGAACGAAATGACAAATTTAAGAAGCCTTGTTGTTTCTTTAAACAGCCTTGCACATGAACTGGATGATATCACTCCGGAATCACATAAACATCATGCAGATGAGGTACACCATGACATGCATGCGCTGCAGCATAAACTGGATGATTTCAGCCAGCTGTTTGATGAATGGGTGCAGATGAATCATGCAGACTATCAGGGACACGCAGTTGCAGAGGAGATTCCAGAAGAATCTCAGGCAGAGTCTATGCCTGGATTTGAAGCCATATTTGCCATTACCGGACTGCTTGCAGTGGCATTCCTGATCAGAAAACTTTAAACAATCAAATTCAGGGATTTTAAATCCCTGATCCTATTTTTAAATTACCCATTGGGGTAATATTTGTTTCCCCAATGCAAAGTATTAATATTATAACTCTAAGTAAATAACTACTCCATCGATAAACACAGAAGAGGAAAATATATGCATATATCAGACGGCGTACTGTCAGCACCTGTGATTGCCGCCGGATGGGCAATCACCATTATCTTTTTACTGGTGACATTCAGATTGAAAATGAAAGAATCTGATATGGTAGAGGAAATACCCAAGTTCTCAGTTATGACCGCTGCTTTCTTTGTTGCATCACTGATACACCTTCCCATGGGACCCACAAGCGTACATCCGATGCTTAACGGGCTTGTAGGAATTGTACTCGGGCCAATGGCCTATGTAGCAATGTTTGTTGGCCTCATACTTCAGGCATTCCTTTTCCAGCATGGAGGGGTTACAACAATAGGAATAAATGCAGCACTTGTGGGCATACCTGCAATAATTGTATTCTATCTGTTCAAAAGAGGATATGATAGAGGGATTTCAGAGAAACTCCTTGGCCTGGTTTGCGGAGGACTTGCAATAGGTCTTTCAGCACTGCTGCTTGTAATAGTACTTATTTCAACAGGGCAGGAATTTCTTGGGCTTGCACAGGTTGCTGCTGTAGCACATCTGCCCCTGATATTAATAGAAGGGATCCTTACAGGAACAATTGTTGCATATATTGCAAAAGTAAAACCAGAACTTCTACCAGTACAAATGAAGAAATAAAGGTGTATTCAATATGAAGAAATTGCTTATCCCATTAGTATTGCTCTGCATACTATCCATATTTTTTACAGCACCTGTATCTGCACATGCTGTACATATGGATGTTACACAGAAAGTAGAGATCGAAGTAAAAGGATATTTCAGTGAAGCTGAACGTATGTCATTTGGAAATATAGCTATCTATACTATAGATGAAGACGGCAGTGAAGAATTATATATTGAAGATAAACTAAATGAACAGGGAATATATACTTTTGAGCCTGTCGAAGGATATGAGGAATACAGGATCAAGATATATGATGACTGGGGACATCAGGAAGAAGCAACCATAAACGTTGAAGGTGGTGCAGGACAGCTACATTCCTCAGGTGGCTTTGATACTGTTACAAGAATAATTGCAGGACTGGGATACATGCTGGGTCTTGCAGGGTTTGGTATGCTTTTATCTGCAAGAAAAATGAAGCAGCAGGATTGAATATATTTGATGAAGGTGCAAGTGAATGAGCTATCCTGGAATTGATAAATATTCATCTCTCAATTCACCTCTGCATAGCTTTGACCCAAGAGCAAAGGTGGTCACATTCACTGCCCTTATCTTTTCCTTTGCCTTTATACCTGAGCTGATCATTGCGATATTTGCGGTCCTTTTTTCAATCGCTATGATATTTATATCAAAGATTCCGCCAGTTTTTGTGTTCAGATATCTTCGATTTCCTGCCCTGTTCATTTTTACGATCATTGTTGTAATGGCCTTTACTGTTGAAGGCAGACCATTGCTTGACCTGCATTATATCAGTATAACACAGGAAGGGATCGATATAGGCAGTCTCATTTTTTTCAGGGCAATAGCAGCACTCATACTTGCATTTCTCATGCTTGCAACCAGCAGGTTTGATGAGATCATAAAAGCCATGTACATGTTAAAGGTACCCGGTGTCATGGTGCAGATCATAACCTTCTCATACAGATATATCTTCGTAATACTGGACGAACTGCATACTCTTAAAAGATCCATGTATGCAAGAGGATTTAATTTAAAACTCAATATGTACAGTCTCTCAGTGCTTGGAAATATGGTAGGGATGTTACTGATAAAAAGTTATGACAGAGGAGAAAGGGTATACAGGTCCATGATAGCCAGAGGATATACTGGAAATCCCAGACTATTCACCAGTTTCAATATGATTACTAAGGATTACATATTATCCGCAGTAATGCTCGCAACTGCAGTCTCGGTTCAGCTGATCCCATTATTAACCTGAGTGAATCATAACCTTATTCAGGAATCACCATGATACAATACAATCCAGATTCGGGCTCTGGAGGATTAGACGGTGTTCCGCATACAATTCTCTCATTCGAATAGCCCAGGTTCTCACATATACATATTTTTGAGTTTACTAACTTATCTGATAATATCTCTGCAATTTCCTGTGTACCAAAGGAATCTGCAGGCAATAAAAAAATAGTCTTTCCAAGTTCAAGTTCCTGGATAAATGATTTTTTCGCAGGGGTGGGATCACGTCCATGTGCGGTAATTGCTGCAAGGTCATTATCCATATTAACTCCAAGCCTTGCACAGGTAATCTGAAGGGACGATATGCCAGGTACTATGCGATCACCTTTCCGGGCAAACTTACCAAGGCCTGAGAACATGGGGTCACCTGTGGAAAGAACAACCGCATCATCAGGAAGGAGATTGAGTTTCGTATAATCCCTGATCTGTTTTGACTCACATTGAATGTATTCTGAGACCATTTCGATCGAACGTCTTGAACCATATACTACCGATGCATTGCGTATAGTTTCTATTGCTTCCTCTGTCAGCATTCCAGGGCCTACACCAACACCCACAATGATCAATGTTTCACCCCACTGTCAAGCAATACCGTACCATCACGATCAACAATCACAACCCTTGCACCATTAGCCTTTTCAATCGTTCTTTCAAAAGCCTTACGTACCCTTGAACCATCCAATTCCTTTTCTATCATCTCAGACACCGATGCATAACCGCTGTCCTTTAGTACTTCAGGATCACCCCATTTCAGGATAAGTCCTGGAAGTCCGCATATCACAACATCACCAGAAGCTGCTGCAAGAGATTCTGAAATACGGCTTCCTGCAAGTACCACTGTATAGTCCGGGAAAAGCATTGTTGAATAGCGTATTCCAATACGTCCTGTGGTCAGCACAACTTTGCTGGATTCCTTTATCAGATCATCCTTCATTTCACCCAGATGATCATTCCAGGGTTCCACAAAACCAGTCGTTCCCGCTATTGAGATGCCACCCTCTATACCAACCCTGCTGTTGAGGGTCTTTTCTGCGATTTTTGCACCTCTGGGCAGGGAGATCCTGACCAGTGCACCCTTTATTCCGGTTTCTTTCACAGCTTCCCTGACAGAATCCCTTATTTGCTTCATTGGTACAGGATTGATTGCAGGTAGACCTTTTTTTATCTGCAGACCGTCGCGGTGAACAATTCCTACACCATCACCGGCAGTGATGATTATATCATCTGCCTCCTCTGCCCGTGCTTCGAACTCAAGTCCCCGGGTAATATCAGATTCATGATCATTATGTGGCTTTATTGCTACAGCAAAACCGTCTCTGGCCTCTACATCCATGCATGCCCTGAGACCAACGGGAGTTGGGACTGAAACATGATTGATCTTTTGCTTTATTGACAGTACTGCAGCTTTTGCAGCAATTGCTGCCGTTGTTCCGGTGGTATAGCCTCTTCTGAGTACAGAACCGTCACTCAGGACCACCAGCATTCCATTCTTTATGCCTTCGATCAGTTCACTGGAATCCATGGATGAGCTTTCAATCCACTCATCTGGAATCCTGGATTTATTTACCGGATCAATCATGCTTTTTGTATTCTAATTGTTTAGATATAAAACCAGCGAGTTTTTATTATGTTCTTTTAAACATCCGGTCCATCCTATCCTTTCCAAAAGATATGATTGTCGGACGTCCGTGGGGACATGAATATGGATTCGAAACCTTACGAAGCTGCTGCACCAGTGAAACCATCTGTTCCATACTGCATGCCGCACCTGCTTTGATCGCGCCTCTGCATGCCATTGTCTTTCGAATATGTTCAGATATACCGGTTTCATCCTGTATTCTGCCTGCAGAAAGTATATCAGAGATTATATCAGGGATCACAGCAGGATCCTCAAGCGCATCAGATACTCCCGGTACTGCGTTCACCGCATAGGTAGAAGGTCCAAATTCAAATATCTCAAACCCTGCAGATTCAAGATACGGAATGTATTCTTCGACCAATGCTCTCTCTTTTGGACTAAGGTCCAGTGTCACAGGTGCGATCAATTCCTGAGATGAGATATTTGGTTTTACCTTAAGCTGTTCATACAAGATTCTCTCATGTGCTGCATGCTGATCAATTATCACAAGTTGATCTTCCATCTTCCCGATAATATAGATTTCATCGACCTGGCCCATTACTTCAATGTCAGGAAGATTGTTTTCATTACTATTTTCATCAGAAACTGATTCAGATATCAGTCTTTCACTCTTTTTAAGCCTTCTCTGGGTGTCCCTTGCAGAATATCTGTAAGGTTGTTTTCTCTCCTGTACAGTTTCATTCCTGGGAATGCCTGAATAGGTGTTGTCCAGTACAGACTGCACCCCTTTACCTGAAGGTTCCGGTATATCACCGGATCTGGATAATGTACTCTCTACTGCCATACTCACAAAATCTATAACCTCATTTTCATTGCTGAGGCGTACCTTGCTTTTTGTGGGATGGACATTAAAATCAATATTTTTTGGATCTGCATCCAGCTTTATGAACGCAACAGGGTACCTTCCTTTAGGAATTTTTGTATAATACCCAAGCCTTATAGCATTGCTGATACTTGCAGAAGAGACACATCTTCCATTTATGAATATGAACTGATGATCATTGTTTCCTTTTGTCAGCTCAGGCCTGGATATATAACCAGATAATTTCATACCATTGCTCTTAGCTTCTATCGGAATCAGTGACTTTGCAATATCACCTCCAAATAGATGAATAATAGTATCCATGCCGGATTTGGCTTTCGGAGCTTTCAATATCGTTTTCCCCTCGTTTTTCAGGAAGAAAGATATTCCCGGATTTGCAAGCGCCTGCTTTGTCACCACATCAATTATATGTGAGATCTCAGTACGCCTGCTCTTGAGATATTTTCTGCGAGCCGGGGTATTATAGAAAAGATCCTTCACACATATTCTGGAGCCTACAGCAGCCCCCACCTGAGATACTTCATCAATTTCTCCGTTAGTTACAACAAGTTTTGTACCAGACACAGAGTTCTTCTGGCGTGTTATCATCTCAACCTTTGCTACTGCAGCAATCGAGGATAGTGCCTCTCCCCTGAACCCAAGGGTAGAGAGATTGTTCAGGTCATCTATTTCCTTTATTTTACTTGTTGCATGTTTCATAAAAGCAAGTGATGCATCTTTTTCTGACATACCACAGCCATTGTCTGATACCATAATCTTTCCGGCACCTGCCCCCTCAACCTCCACACTTATCTGGGAAGAGCCTGCATCAATTGCATTATCTATCAGTTCCTTTACCACAGAAGCAGGCCTTTCAATAACCTCGCCGGCTGCAATCTTATTTACGGTTGCTTCATCCAGTATATGTATTCTGGATTCTGAATTATTCAAGCTGATCACACCTCTTTGCTGTTTAATTCATTCTTAATCTCGTTCAGGGTATTCAGGGCTTCAAGTGGAGTCATTTCATCCAGGTTCATATTTCTGATTCGATCAGCAACCGGGTCATACATCTGCGGTTTCCTGGAACTTCGATCAATATCAAAGATCAGCTGGGTATAGCCCGATCTTTTTCGGGTTGCGTTATCCTTTTCTCCAAGTGAACTTTCATTCTCAATACCCTCAAGAATCTCCTTTGCCCTCTGGGTAACCCTGCGGGGAACACCAGCAAGCCTTGCCACATGTATACCATAGCTTTTGTCAGTAGCTCCAGGGATTATTTTTCTGAGAAATACAAGGTCATCACCTTCCTCTCTGACAGCTATATGGTAGTTGTTAACCCTCTCCAGCCTCTCTGAGAGATCTGTAAGTTGATGATAATGAGTTGCAAACATGGACCTTACACCGGCCCTGTCCTTATTGTGAATATACTCAACCACTGCCTTTGCGATACTGTATCCGTCATAGGTACTTGTGCCCCTTCCAATCTCATCCAGAAGTATAAGGCTTTTAGGGGTTGCATTGTTTAGAATGTTTGCAAGTTCTACCATCTCAACCATAAAAGTACTCTGTCCGCTTGCAAGATCATCAAAGGCTCCAACCCTTGTAAATATCCTGTCAACCAGACCAATCGAGGCATGGGATGCAGGCACAAAGGATCCTGCCTGTGCCATGATAACTATCAAAGCTACCTGTCTCATATAAGTAGACTTACCTGCCATGTTTGGCCCAGTGATCAGTGCAAACTGATTCTTAGAACAATCCATCTCGGTATCATTGGGTACAAATCCTCCGGGAACACTGCTCTCAACTACGGGATGCCTGCCATCCCTTACCAGTATTCGACAGTCAGCAGTAACGGCAGGTCTTGTATAGTTCCTGTTAACTGCGATCTCTGCAAGATTTGAAAGAACATCCATTTTACCTATAACATCTGCAGTTTTCTGAAGTTGCTTTGAATAATCTGATATTTTAGAGTTTATTTCTGAAAAAAGTTCATATTCAAGAGTGGTTATCTTTTCATCCGCTGAAATGATAGCCTCTTCCCATTTTTTAAGTTCGGGAGTATAGAAGCGCTCTGAATTGGCCATTGTCTGTTTGATTATATAATCCTCTGGTACCTGAGACGAATTGGCTTTCGTAACCTCTATGTAATAACCAAAAACCTTGTTGTAGCCTACCTTAAGGGATTTTATACCTGTTCTCTCCCTTTCACGCTTCTGAAAAGAGGCTATCCATTCTTTTCCATGCCTGGACATACCCCTTATTTCATCCAGCTCAGTACTGTAACCTGACTTTATCAGGCCACCATCCCTGACACTTACAGGAGGTTCATCTACAATTCCGCAATCTATCAGATCAATCAGGGATTCCAGCTGAGAAAAATCATAAAGCTGGCCTGTCAGGGAAACAATCATTTCTGAGTCCATCTCTTTTTGCAGAGACCTGATTTCAGGTACAGCTTCCAGTGATTTCTTAAGTGCCACAAGATCTCTTGCATTGGAATTACCATAGACTATCCTGCCTGTAAGCCTTTCAATGTCCCTAACCCTGGAAAGATGTGATCTGATATCGTACCTTAGCAGAGTATTGTGAGTAAATTCTTCAACTGCATCCAGGCGTTTATTGATATCACTGGTTGATATGAGAGGTTTGAGTATCCATTTCTGTAATATCCTGCTACCCATAGGTGTCATTGTGTCGTCCAGTACACCCAGGATAGTGGCGCTCTTTCCTTCACCCCTGACATTCCTTACCACTTCGAGATTTCGCAGGGTTATGGAATCAAGTATCATGAAATCAGAATCTGAATAGGTTCTGAGGGTATGTACATGCCCGAGTTCCCTCATCTGGGTATCCATTGCATATGCCAGTGCAGCCCCTGCTGCAGATATTGAATAGGTCAGCCCTTCACATCCCATTCCTTCCAGGGTACTGACCTTAAAATGGTCCTTCAGATTCTTTTCTGCATTTACAGGATCAAAAGTCTCTGTATCAAAATGATTTATCACTATATTGAGTTCATTCAGTCTTTCTGAAAGGTCCGGATCCTCGGCAAGTGAGGGACAAATAATACACTCTGCAGGACTCATTCTGGCAACCTCACCTGCAACCCTGTCATAGGGAGGTGAATCACTAAACTGAGTGGTCAGGAATTCTCCGGTGGATACATCAAAGAAAGATAATCCAAAATCATTTCCATTACCTGATATTGCCATGAGATAATTGTTGGCAGCATTCTCAAACATTGAAGAATCAATGGCAGTTCCGGGTGTAACAACTCTCACAACTCCCCTTTTCACAACACCCTTTGCCTTTTTTGGATCCTCCAGTTGTTCACATATGGCAACTTTATACCCTTTTTTTATCAAACGGGGAAGGTAATTATCAATGGAATGGTAAGGGATTCCTGCAAGAGGCATCTTTTCACCACTTTTGCCCTTACCCCGGCTGGTCAGGGTTATATCAAGCTCTCTTGAGACCGTCTTTGCATCCTGGTCAAAAGTTTCATAGAAGTCTCCCATCCGGAAAAATATAATACAGTCACTGTACTCCTTCTTAAATTGATAATACTGGCTCATTGCAGGTGTTAGCTTACTCATCTTGATACCGCTCAGCTAGAATTGGATAGGTTCCATAAATTAATTTCTGTATTGATATATTTGTTTTTTCATACAAATATAAATATACAACAATAAAACCTGATCATTTCGAGCTATTGCGAACCATTATATTGAGTTTGAGTTTTGTAACTGGTTCCAGTTTTTTCCATTCAACAACTGCATCATCTTCAAATGTGCACTCCTGAACTGTACGATCCAGAAGTTTTCCATCGACCTCATAGACAAAAAAGCCTTCTTCACCATCTGTAGATACGATCACTTCCCTATCTCCTACTTTCCTCATTTCAATAGAAGAAACCCTCTTCAATGCATCCAGCAGGCTTTCACCAGGATTTACCTCAACATCCTTTTCCGGAGCAAAATGATCAAGTACATGATAGAGACCCTTTGTATCCGCTTTTAGAATATGGGAATTTCCAAATATTTCTCTTGTAACAAGTCCTGCATCTTCAAGTATCCTTACATGCTTCAATGCAACAGGTACTGAAATATTGAGTTTTTTTGCAATTCCTGTTATATGCATTTCATTATTGCATACAATATGCAAAATATTCAGACGGGTGACACATCCAAGTGCTTTGAATATCTTTTTGGTTTTTTCAGATTCGTTCATGCCAGGACCATACCTTCATTCTCAATCGACTCAAGGCTCAACATTACATCATTGTCAGAGTGATGCTCGAGTATTTTCATTGCCCTGTTATTTCTCAGTGCGCTGGCTATAGCTTTAAAATCAATACTACCTGACCCAACCGGAAGATGTTCATCAGAGAGTCCGTTGTTGTCATGTACATGAAAGTGAGACACCGGCATCTCCAGAAACTCATTCAATCTTCCGGTTGTTGCTGCATGCCCTATATCAAGTGCAAGATGGTGAGCCTTAAGATCCAGATCTGGTTGCTGGAAAACAAAGCAGTTCCAGTCAGCTGGCATATTTTCAATACATATTTTTACACCGGTTTCCTGTGTAAATGACTCCATTTCTTCAAGTGACCTGCTAAGCGAATCAAGGGCCTGTTCAACATCAATGGAATAGGTGAAATAGCCTGGGTGCAGAACCATCACATCTGCATCTATCCTCTGGCAGGCATCCAGCATCTGCCCTACAAGTTCCACACTTGCTTTTCGTATAGGCTCCCTTATACATGCTATGTTAAGATCAGTGCAGGGTGCATGCACTGCATATTTGAGATTAAAAGAGAGAGGGGTTTCTGTATCTTTTAGAATATCATGTGGACCTTCAGAAAATATTTCTGCGCACTGGACCTTTCCCTCAATAGTTTCCAGTGCCTGATAAAGAGGAAACTGGCGATATGCATACGTTGAAATACCGATCATTGAAAATCTCCTGAATCTAATTGGTGAAGTTGCTATGAGACACTAAATGTTATTTATTACTGAAAATTGGCTACCAAGTAATATAATGAATTGTTCAGGTAATAACCATTATCTTTAAGGGTAAAAATGTTGCCAGGTAACATATTTGATAATCATTGATAATTACCCTGCAGGATAGTGTATCTTACCCATAAAATGAGTGATTTATACCAACTGCTGAATCCATATATACATACCAGATTGCAGCCAAGGGGTTTTGCAGAATGAAAATTATCACATTAATCACAGTTTTACTCATAGCAGCAGCAATGATTCCTGCAGTACAGGCAGATAGTAGCCATTTTCCCATAACAATCACTGATGAAATGGGTAATGAGGTTACAATTGATAAAAAACCAGAAAGAATTGTATCGCTCTCACCCAGTAACACCGAGATTCTCTTTGCTGTTGGTGCAGGTGATCAGGTAGTTGGAGTTACCGATTATTCAGATTATCCACCTCAGGTAGAGGAACTGCCACTTGTGGGAGGATTCTACAGTCTCAGCATTGAAAGGGTAGTCTCCCTTGAACCGGATCTGATTGTTGCACAGGTTGGCAACGGTGAGGATACAGTGAACATGCTAAAGGATATCGGTTTTCCTGTGATTGTTCTCAATCCTGAAACTGTTCATGATATAATTACAGGAATAGAGATTGTGGGAGATGCAACCGGCAACAGTGAAACTGCGAGGGTGCTTGCAACAGGCATGAGTGAACATATTGATAGCATTTCCAGTAAGAACAAACATATTGCAGAGGAAGATAGGCCAGGTGTACTCTATGTTGTCTGGTTTGATCCAATCTATGTTGCTGGAAAGAATACATATCCAGGTGATCTTATCGAAATGGTGGGAGGTAAAAATATAATTACTGCAGAGGGATGGCCAATAGCCAGCCTGGAGGATATTGTTGCAGCCAACCCGGAAATCATTATATGTTCAAGCATGGCAACAGGGTCTGATGTTATTGCAGAAACCATAAAGAAAAATCCACTTATGGCACAGACAGATGCAGTCAAAAATGGAAATGTGTTTGCAGTTGAGGAGCCCAGTACCATAGAACGACCTGGGCCAAGAATAGTCCAGGGTATAGACAGTCTGCATGAATACATGTCATCCTACAAGCAGCAGAACAATAACAGTGCTGATGCCGATATTCCACGGATGAATGGTGCTGGTATACTTGCAGCACTGTCCATGATGTTGCTGGTATATACTGCAAAATGCAGAAAAAAATGATCAAATTAAAAGTTTTCAAGAGGCCTCATGCTCAAGTCCAGAAAAACAGCTATTCCTGTACTATTACTGCTTCTTACAGTAACAATAACAGTAAGTACAGCTATCGGCTCCACAAAAATATCTCCATTTATCACGGCACAGATAATGCTCAATTCATTTCTTGAGTTGCTGCTACTGTCAAAATATACGGGCATATATGTCAGTATTCAGGGTGCCTGGAGTACAAGTCAGGAAATCATTGTGACACAGATACGCATGCCCAGAGTGATACTTGCAGTTCTTGTGGGAGCCTCACTTGCTACTGCAGGATGTGTAATGCAGGCACTTTTCAAGAATCCAATGGCAGATCCATATATAATAGGCATGTCATCCGGAGCTGCACTTGGTGCATCGGTTGCATTCTTTTTCAACATGCCAGTCCAGGTCACCTCATTTATTGTTACTGCAGTTACCATATTTGTGGTTTATAACATAGCCAGAGTTGATGGAAAGGTCCCCACAGATACACTTCTGCTGGCTGGAATTGCTGTAGGATTTTTCCTATCTGCGATCACATCCTTTATAATATACCTCTCCCACTCCCCGCAAAACATAATATACTGGATGATGGGAGGATTCTGGAATTCCACATGGAACCGAGTATATATCACAGCAGCTCTGGCAATTATAGGAATAGTGGCCCTGTACCGGCATTCATGGAGTCTTAATGTCATGCTCCTGGGTGAGGAGCAGGCCCATCATCTGGGAATCAATATAGAGTATGTGAAAAAAGAGGTTTTGATATTTTCAGCCCTTATAACCGCTGCTGCAGTGTCAGTCAGTGGAATCATAGGATTTGTAGGCCTTATTAT
Source organism: Methanosalsum zhilinae DSM 4017 (assembly GCF_000217995.1). Lineage (GTDB taxonomy): Archaea > Halobacteriota > Methanosarcinia > Methanosarcinales > Methanosarcinaceae > Methanosalsum > Methanosalsum zhilinae. The sequence goes on from NC_015676.1 coordinate 2,052,915, forward strand.
ACCTCATATTATGCGAATAATAGTAGGACCCGATCATCGGATTCTTCTGCCAGCCTCAACCATTGCAGGAGCTATTTTTCTGGTATTTTCAGATACCATAGCCAGAACTGCGATGAATTCAGTGGAACTTCCTGTAGGAATAATTACAGCCATGTTCGGTGCACCATTTTTCATATATCTTTTAAGGAAGAGGAGGAAAAAAATCTATGCTTGAGGTCAGAGATTTATGTATTGGTTACTCAAACAAACCAATCCTGAAAAATATCAATATCAGTGTAAAGAAAGGGGAAATGCTGGGTATAGTCGGACCAAATGGTACAGGTAAGACAACACTTCTCAGATCCATCAACAATTTTCTAAAGCCTGAATCCGGGGCTGTTCTGATAGATGGAAAAGATATCAGAAATATGCAGCCCAGGGAAATTGCCAGCAAAATAGCAGTGGTTTCACAGAATATCACTGTAAATTTTGAGTTTACAGTTGAGGATATAGTAATGATGGGACGCACTCCCTATATAAAGGGATCTGAAACCAGTAAGGATTTTGAAATAGTTCGGGATGCAATGGAAAAAACAAATACCTACAGTTTCAGGGAAAGGATTGCAACTACCTTAAGTGGTGGTGAATTGCAGAGAGTGATAATTGCACGAGCTCTTGCCCAGACCCCTGAGATTCTGCTTCTTGATGAACCCACTTCACATCTTGATATTGCACATCAGGTAGAGATACTCAATCTTGTCAAAAGCATTGCAAGAAAAGACATTGCTGTGATAACTGTGATCCATGACCTCAATATGGCAGCTCATTACTGTGATAAGATCTGCATGCTCTATGGTGGAGAGATTCTTGCAAATGGTGAAACCTCCCAGGTTCTCTCACCTGTCAATATAGAACATGCATTCAAGATTCCGGTAGAGGTTAAAATACTGGAACATACAAATTCAGTTCATATATTCCCTGTAATATCTGCAATGGACCAAAACTGCAGAACAACGGTCAACCCGCTATGAAACAGAATTTATTCCACCATTTTTTTGGTGATCTCTGCCACATGTCTTCCCTGAAATTTTGCAACTGAGAGTTCATTCTCACTGGGATATCTGCTGCCATCGGGTGCTGCAATGGTAGAAGCACCATACGGACCACCACCGCTCACCTCATCCATTACAGATATTCCAGGTACTGAGTAAGGAACCCCAGCTATAATCATTCCATGATGCAGCAAGGTTGTATGAAAGCTGAGAATTGTTGCCTCCTGGCCGCCATGCTGGGTTGCAGTGGATGTGAATACACTTCCAACCTTGCCAACAAGCGCACCTTTCTGCCACAAACTGCCTGTAGCATCAAGAAAAGCCCTCATCTGGGCAGTCATCATACCATACCTGGTCGGCACGCCAAAAATTGTTGCATCGCCTTTTGCAAGATCATCTACTGTTGCAACAGGGATATGGGAGAACATTCTTTTGGTCTCTGTTGCCCCCATTTTATCCAGAACCTCCTCTGAAAGCATTTCCTCGACCTGCATCAGTTTGACATCGCTTCCTTTAACCTCTGCTGCCCCTTCTGCTACAGCTTCTGCCATTCTGTATATATGGCCGTATATACTGTGAAATATCACGTTTATCTTCATTCCAAACCCCCAGTAAATTTGAAAAAGCGGGTCATTTATCTACCAGTCTGATTTACTTTTTTCCAATATCAGGAATTCCAACACCTACCACCACAACATGAGTCTCCATTGGAGGATGGGGCCAGCCTTCAGGTGACAGTCTTTTCTCTCTTGTTTTAATTTCAATCTGATCATCGTTGAATCCACATTCTGACATGTATCTGGATATAATATCCCTCCCATGGCTTCTTGCAAAATCAAGTGCCTGAATATACTCATCAAATTTGTACCTTCCAGCACTTGAAAAAACCAGGAAATTTTCATCCGGATGAGTCATGGATTCAGGTTTGATCATTATCTCGACTCTCTTGATACCTTTTCCAAAAAGTGCACCTGCAGCATTACCAACATGAGCAAACTCAGGGACAGTGATATCAGCATCAATTATATTCTTCAGGTCCTGATCATATGCTTTCACAGGTCCTCCAAGAAGCACTACAGGTAAATCCAGTTTGAACCGTACATGTTCACTTTCAGCAAGCATTTCCTCAATTCCCTCACAAGGAATCATTGGCAGCATAAAGGTCAACAGATGGTATGCCATGTTTTGGGTGAATCTCTTCTTCACATAGGTACAGAATTCATATTTCTGCATGTGGGCCAGTTTGGATATTCTGTCAGCTCCAGCAAGTGAAGCATCCCTGCTCCATTGTGTATATTCTCCGAGAACATGGAGAACATCTGTTGGGGTAAAACCAATTGCCTGGACCAGTCTTTTTCTGATCAGTGCATCCATCACCTGTGAGGCAGGAGGTTTTGAGGTCAGATTTGCAATATCTCCAAAGGAGAGAGGGTCATCACCTATAACCCTTAAAAGGTTCTTTTCTGAAGTTGTCAACTCCCCTGCTTTCCTTCCAGTTCTTACAAAAAATTTCGTTGGCTGGATATTCTCATCAAGTGTACTTCTTGGGGTGGGTTGATCACGTTTGAGTTTTTCCAGAAAGCCCTGATATTTAACAGCAGCATAGCATAGAGGGATAACCCTTTTTGGGCCTATAAAAGCCTTCCTGTCCTTGACCCAGATATGACTGTCTCCTCCCATGGCCGAAGTTTCCATTCTTGTGGCCCGGACTCGGGTCTTCCAGCCTCCAACAACAGCACCAGTTTCGCTCAGTTCAGGTACGCCCTTTGACAGAATGGATACATCTGTACTGGTACCCCCCACATCAATAACAGCACATGTGTCCATTCCGGTAAGAAAAGATGCCCCTACCAGGCTTGCAGCAGGACCTGAAAAAATGGTTTCTATAGGTTTTTCAAGTGCATCTTTGATCCCTATCACCGACCCATCACATTTGAGCATCAACATCCTGGCATCGATTCCGCGATTTTTTACTGCTGAGATGGTGGCCTGTATGAATTTCTGGGTTATGGGAATGAGACGGGCATTGAGGGTGGCGGTTACTGCCCTTTCATATACTCCAATATCCTGGGATAGTTCATGACCGCATACCACCGGCATATCCGTCATTTCCTGAACTATTTTTTTAGCTTCCAGTTCATGTTCAGGGTTTCGTATACTGAAATAGGATGATACTGCAAAGGCAGAAACCTTGCTCTTTGTTTTTTTGACAAATGATCTTATATTGCCTGGGTCAAGGGATTCGAGTTCTTCACCATTACTATCATGTCCTCCACTGGAATGCAGAATATCTGCTGCAGGGTACTGCCTGTGAGGGTGATCTCCCAGCAGAATCAGTGCCACAGGATCTCCTGTCCCCTCAAGCACAGTATTTGTTGCCAGAGTAGTGGATACAGAAACAAGATGCACATCTGAAAGCATTGAGGGATCAAGCCCATCGATTGCATTCTCTATACCTTCAAGCATATCAGGGTAGGTTGTCATTGATTTGTTATATTCGACTATCGACCCATCAGAATCTCTTACTATAATAGCATCAGTATACGTGCCTCCTGCATCTATACCCAGACTGTATTGCATAAATTTCACTCCTATAAGTATAATGTAATCATATAATAAAAATGTAAATATAATAGTATGATTTCAGTAACAAAAAGGCAACTATATAGATATTTTACATTGATATACATCAGCTATGGTAAGCAATTCGTTTCCCCTTCATCTCTCTTCAGATAGCTGTCACTCATTAATAGCCTCAGGCTATATACAAAGAAAATTGAACAATTTTGTTATTACAATGCGTCGAATAGTAGTAAGATATAAAGATGTTTCTATTACATTCAAAATGGAATTCATTGCCAAAAATATATAATAACTGCAATCCATAAGGATTGCAGTTTTCTTCTGGTAGGAAATACAGGTTCAAGCAAGGATCAGAGTCCGTAGTTCTTCTCAGGACGGAAGACCTTGACCTCTGATTTATATTTCTCCATGGAGTCGCTCATGAACTGATCCTTGTCATCTGTAAGAGCCTCCAGGTCTGCCTTGGCTTTTGCAAGTGCATTGTCCTCGAATCTGGTCAGTTCAAGGTTGCCTTTCTTACCCTGATCCAGAAGCTTGCAGCATTCCAGAGCTGCATTCTTTGCACGCAGGTACAGGTCATCCCCGTTCTTTGCAATTGCCTGACCAATCTTGAAAGCATTGTCGTAAGCAAGGATATAGCCCTGTGGATCTCTGTATCTGTCAGAAGCAACAAACATGTCCCTCAGGATTTTTTCATTGCCTGATTTGAGTGCAACATTCATCAGTGTACAGTCATAGCCAAGGGTTTCTGCCCAGCACTGTACTGATGTACCACCAAATTCTCCGTGATATTCAACGGATTCATTGGACCACAGGTCACAGCACTGCATGATCAGGTTACCGACCACATCTGAGTGTGCATCTGTTGAGGTCTTACCTTCCTGAGATATTGGAACACCTGCTATTGATTTGACAATTGTGTTCTCATAACCACAGTCCTTTCCTGGGCCTGTTGCACCTGCTTCATATGCCACAAGTGACCTTGAGGCAGCAACTGAACGGGCAATGATTGCCAGAGTGTGGGCAAGGTTCTTGTCAAGCAGACCACCTGCTATAAACATAGCAGTATTTGCCTGGGCACAGTCTGTATCACCGGCTGGAACAACATTGTTTTTCTTTGCGACTTTTGCAATGTCCTGCCAGATATATTCCATATCCATTGCACCCAGACATCCAATACCATACAGTACACCCTGCATGTCGTTTCTCAGGATTGCGTGGTCAAATACCTCTTTACCTCCCATTGTTTCAATGGACAGTAGGTCGGCTCCCTTTGAAGCAACCTCATCAAATGCCTCCATGAGTACTGAGTATTTGTCACCCCTTAATTCAAGGTAGTCACGGTCCTCACGAATGTCACCTGGTGTGTGTCTTAGTGCACATTTGATACCATACTCTTCATGGAACTCTTCCATGATGGTTTTCTGGGCATGTGCAACTTCTCCACCCCACTTGGGGTTGTTGGTCATCTGCTGGACATGTTCGGTTTCCAGAACAACTCCCGGGAATCCTACCTGAACCATTCTGGACATAATGTCTGTGGTGATTTTTTCATATTCCCTTACAAGCTTTTCCTTGGATTCACCTGCAGCAGGTCTTGGGGCATAGTTCACCTCGGGTGTGGTATATCCTGCTCCGATCTCAAGACCAAGTCCGGCTTTAACAGGTTTTGGAGATTTTCCAAAGATCATTTCGTCGGCACTGCCATAGGCCATCTTAGTAAATCTTTTAACTGCCATTTTGATCACCTCTTAATGTTGATGGAACTGCTCCCTCAGCTTACCAATATCTCCACCACTCTTGAGTATAGCATTGGCCATCTTTACAGCATCATTTGCTTCCTCGCCATATACTCCGAGTTCGTACTGTTCCACAAAGTCCTGGTTGACTGCTCCGCCACCACACTGGAATGGAACCTTCACACCACTCTCAACCAGTCTGTCATTGATCTGTTTGAAAGCGAACATGGTGGTTGTCATCAGGGCTGTGCCAGTCAGCATCAGAGGTTTCTCTTTCTTGACAGCAGAGATGACTTCCTCTACAGGAACATCTCTTCCAAGGTCCACAACATCATATCCTGCTGCTCTTAACAGTGCAGCAACGATGTTTTTACCGATGTCGTGTACGTCACCCTCTGCCACATGGCAGACGACTTTACCTTTTGCCTCATGTGTTTTGCTTGATTTGGATTTACAGTAGTCAATACCTTCAAGCATTGCATCTGCAGACATCATCACGTTTGGCAGGAATATTACACCGTCATCATATAGCTTGCTGACAACGTTCATTCCTGTCATCAGATCCTTTATAAGATCAATCGGATCCTTCCCGCCACTTATAGCCTTATCAAGACCTGCAATTACTTCATCTTCATCGCCCTCAAAGATTGCCTGTGCAATCGAGCGAACTGGCTCTTCTTTTGGATAAAGTTCTGCAGCAGCCTCTTCGGGTGCCATTTCCTTTTCCAATTTTACATTGTATCGTACCAGAATATCACTGGGTTTTACTTCTATCATGCCAATACTCCCTTTCGTTTATTTATATAGTCTGAGGTCCATGTGGGTTCACGGCCTCTTTTTAAAGTTTTCCAATCTACTCGTTGAGATTCCTGACTAGGAATCTCTGATAATAGATTAGAATTCATAGTATATAAATATCACTGCCATACATTTCTGCTATATATAGTTATTTTAACATAATAAAATAATTTTTATTTATGTCTTCAACCAAATAACGTCTTTTGATACGTATTATTGAACAAATATAAAAAAAATTATATTAAGTATGTATAATTAGTTCGATATCTTTATATATAATTAATTGATGGAGGCTTTTTAAATCTAATATATATACATTATCCAGAAATGATGAGCAAATATCTGAATGCAGAAAAAGATATTAGTTAATTTCCGGAGGTTGTGATCGTTTTAGGGTTTGAGTTGATTCAATATATGGAAAAAATCTGTAAAAATCTATAAATAGCAGTCTAGAAAAGCAATATCAAGAGACTTATTTTGATAGATCAGAGTTGATAATTAGCCGGAATGAAGCTCTTTACCTCTGCCACATATTTATCCAGACACTCCAGCATGAACTGATCACCATCATCTGTAAAGGACTCAAGTTCCATGCGTGCCTTATGAAGTGCACTACACTCAAAACGTGACATTTTGAGTTTATTCTCAGGAGCCTGTGTAAGCAATCTGCAACATTTGAGAGCTGCATTCTTTGCACGCAGATAAAGGTCATCCCCATCCTTTACAATTGCCTGGCCTATCCTGTATGCATTGTCATATGCAAGGACATATCCCTGGGGATCCCTGTATCGATCTGAAAGCATCAGGATATCTCGCAATATTTTAGCGTATCCGGTCTCTATTGCCACATTAAGCATACTGCAGTCATAGGAGAGTGTTTCTGCCCAGCACTGTACAGACATTCCACCAAATTCACCATGATACTCTACCGATTCATTGGACCACAGATCACAGCACTGCATCATCAGGTTGCCCATTATGTCAGAATGTGCACAGCTTGAGCTTTTGCCTTCCTGGGATATGGGTACACCTGCTATGGACTTGAGAATTGTGTTCTCATAGCCACAATCCTTTGCAGGACCTGTTGCACCAGCCTCATGTGCCACAAGTGATCTCGAAGCTGCAATAGAGCGGGCAATAGTTGCCTGGGTATGGGCAAGGTTCTTGTCAAGCAGACCACCTGCTATAAACATGGCAGTATTTGCCTGGGCACATCCGGGATCTCCTGAGGCAACAGCCCTGTTCTTCTCTGCGATCTTTACAATATCGGTCCACAGATACTCCATATCAATCGCCCCAAGACATCCGATTGAGTACAGTACGCCTTTCATATCGTTTTTGAGAATTGCATGGTCAAATATTTCTTTACCACCCATAGATTCTATAGACAGCATGTCTGCACCACTTGATGCTATCTCTTCAAAGGACTCCATGAGAAGGGAATACCTGTCACCCCGTAGACGCAGTTGATTGTGTTCTTCACGTATATCCGCTGCAGTATGCCTCAGTGCACATTTAATTCCATATTCCTCATGGAACTCTTCCATTATGGTTTTCTGTACATGTGCCACCTCTGCACCCCAGCCGGGATTGCGGGTCATCTGCTGGACATGTTCGGTTTCCAGAACAACTGCCGGAAAACCCAGCTGGATCATTCTCTGCATTATGTCTGTTGTGATCTTCTCATATTCCCTAACAATCTTTTCCCGGGTTTCTGCTGCAGCAGGTCTTGGAGCATAATTTATTTCAGGGATGGTGGATCCTGCCCCAATCTCAATACCAAATCCGGCCTTTACAGGCCTTATGGCACTTCCAAAGACCATTTCATCTGCGTTTTCATAGGCCATTTCAGTAAATCTTTTAAGAGTCATATTTTAAGCCTCAGTGCCTGTGGAATTTGTTTCTGAGCTGTTCTATACTCAGACCTTTAAGTATGGCATCTGCAATTTTTGGTACATCTGCAGCTTCCTCACCATAAATTCCAAGGTCATAATGGGATACAAAATCCTGTGTAACCGCCCCCCCGCCGCATACGAAAGGAACGTTGACCCCATCTTGTTCAAGTTTTTCCTTAATCTGCTTGAAAGAGTGCATTGTCGTGGTCATCAGAGCTGTTCCACTCAGAAACAGGGGTTTTTCTCGTTTAACAGTATCCACAACTTCCTCGACCGGTACATCCCTGCCAAGATCGATCACATCATAACCATTCGCACGAAGAAGTATTGTCACAATCGTCTTTCCAATATCATGAATATCTCCCTCCACCACAAAGGATACCACCTTGCCTTTATTGAACTCCAGAGGTATATGCGACATCTCCTTACAGAACTCAATACCATCGATCATTGCGTGTGCTGAAATGATCACATCCGGAAGATAGATAACACCTTCATCATAAAGCCTGGATACGATCTCCATACCTACCATCAGAGCTTCGTTTATAAGATAAAGCGGATCCATTCCTGAATCCATTGCCCTTTGCAGGCCCTCTATGACTTCATCCTCATCACCTTCAAAGATAGCCCTGGTGATCGGGCGGATCATTTCATCTGCTGGATAGAGTTCTTCAGCGGCTTCCTCAGGAGTCATGCACTCTTCCAGTTTGACATTGTATCTTACAAGAATTCGGTCAGGATTTATATCAAGCATCAAAATACGTCCCTATGATTAATCCATGCCAACAGGCTCTTAGTATCATTGACCCCGCTGTTAGTATTATTTTTGATGATCGTTTCCAATATAGTCTTACTGAAAACTATATAAAATCTGTGCATCAGCATGGAAAAAAGATAAGAACTTATAATGACCTTTCTCTACAGACAGCAACAATGACATCCTGAGCATTCCAGTTCCCACGACTGAACTTTGTTTCCTTGTAAACAAGTGTCCCATCCCTGCTCATGAGAGGACAGGTGCATATTGAAGATTTGCCTTTAATGACATCAGAAAGCATTGTAGCAACTTCAAGCTGGTGGTTATGCGAATGCAGGGATACCAGATTCATGCCTGTCAACTCATCAGAACGATACCCTAATCTTCTGAGCGCTGAAGCGTTTGTATAAAGGATCCTGCCACTGTAATCCATTATAAAAAGAAAATCCTCAATGGATTCAAGAATATTCTGTATCTCTTTCTGACTCCTTCTTGTATCGGATTCATCCTTGATCTTTCCTATAAGTGTTCCTATTCGAACAGCCACGGCTTCTATGGAATTGCGGGTTCTGGAAGGGATCTCATATTCACTGTATGACGCAAGAAACATAACTGCAACAAGTTTTGCATCTGATAGAATGGGGATAATAGCAGTGGATGCCAGTCCTTCATCTTTCAAGTGGTTTTCCCTTGTAATAGATATTACCTCTGAGTGCAATTTGTATATGGGATATCCGGTCTTGAAAAGTCTTGCAGGCATTGAATTTGCATCATAATGGGATGTATGTTCAATAAAATTGGGAGATAGTCCACTATGAACAACTATATTCAGGTCACCTGTAATCTCATCTACAATGTAAAGGGCGCCACAATCAATCTCATTCATCTGCAGGGTAAATTCCAGAAACTGTTCAAATGTTTCCTGAAGGTTTCCAGTTGGACTGAACAGACACCCTACATCAGATTCAATATTCATAAAGCTGTTTGTCCGCTTGCGGTCAGTTATATCAACAATTATACCCTGATAGTGATCTAAATTTCCTTCTTCATCTGCCTGCATGAAGGTCCTCTCATCAACCCATCTGACCTCTCCTGAACGGGTGATTATTCTATACTCCTGTGAAAAATCAGTATATCCTTTCTCAAAACGTTTTGCTATTTCGGTCTGGACATTCTCAAGATCGTCAGGATGGATTATATCTCCATACAGGAGCTTTCCTGATGTGAAGTCTTCAGCAATGTATCCAAATTTTTCAATATTTTCAGATACAAACACCACAGGCCAGTTTTTTTCAGCCTTCCACATAAAAACAATTGCAGGGCTTGTTTTGATCACATTCTGGAGCATTTTCTGGACTTCGAGGGAATCAATCAGTTCATCTTCCTTTTCTTTCTGTTCTGTCACATCCCTTATTGTAATCATTACAGCAGGTTTTCCCTCATGGTGTATCGAAGAAAAATTGATCTCAGCTGGAATCCTTGTACCGTCGGTGGATAACAGTTCTACCTCATAATGGCGTACCGGGTCATTATCGCTTTTCAGGCACTTGTTGTATCTTTTAAGGATCATCCTTCCATATTCAACAGGAAAGAAGTCAAGAAAGGGCCTGCCAATCAATTCCTCTTTTGTACTTCCAGTGATTTCACAGAACTTGGAATTCACAAAATTCAGCTTATCTTCCTGTACGATTACAATCCCATCATTACCTTTTTCCACAAGTGTGGAGTACTTTTTCTCAGAAGCCCTGAGTGCCTCCTCCGCCAATTTATTATTAATTATTCTCCACATATCCTGCACAATCAGGGTCACATTCTTTGTATCTGACTGTAAATACTGATTCTCCCGGTCCCATACGCAAGCAACCACTGTCAGGTCCCCCTCATCAAAAACCGGGACACTCAGTGTCCTGTTAACAGGGAGATGACCGGGAGAAAACATTTTCTCAATTACAGGGGACAATTTACATTTTTCTGAACAGCCATACGGTTCTTGTATGACATCTTTTAGAAAATCAGAAACCTGAGATTTATCAGATACACGTTCCTGATAGAAAATATTCTTCCCATGATTTTCATAGAAAATGTATATATTTATTTTTTCATTGTTGTTATCAATCAGTGCCATATATCCTGCCCGACTGCGGGTAAGATATACAGATTTTCTAAGGGCAAAGCCAGCAATGTCATCAACTGACGAATCTGTCATCTGATTGAGTTCAAGTAGTGCTTCAGTTCTGGATTCATCAAGAAGAAGAGCGTCCTCAGTGTTTTTTTTCTCGCTAATATCACGTATCGTGACCATCACAGCAGAACGGGCCTCGTGGTCAATGGATGAAAAGGTAACTTCAGCAGGTATCAACCTGTTATCTTTGGAAATTATCTCTATTTCATATACCCGTGAAGGGGTGCTCTCCTTATTCAGCCTTTTTTGATACCTTTTTGTTACCATTCTAAAATAGTCAACAGGAACAAAATATAGTAATTGTTTGCCGAGAGTTTCTTCTTTACCATAACCTGTAATCTCACAGAATTTCGAATTTACAAATTTGAGTACATCATCCTGAACAATAATTATCCCATCATTGGCACTTTCAACCAGTGTGGAATATTTCTTCTCAGAAGACTTTAGTGCTGCTTCAGTTTCTTTCCACTCAGTAACATCCTCAAGCGCCAGTAGTATTGATTCCGGTTCGCCTGTAACCGGAGTGACTTTTCTGGCATTGATGAGCATTATTCTTTTACCGATATTCTCAAATTCAAATTCTATCTCAAAATTATCAAAACTTTTATCCTGGGGTAGTATTTCATCAAGAAGCTGTCTAAGCTTTGGGATGTTCCATTCACCATTGCCAAGATCATATAATAATCTGCCCTCAGTTTCCTGTAGAGTTGTCCCAAATAACCGGTAGAATGACCTGCTTGCAAAAACAATACGCAGGTCCCTATCAAGGATCAGTATCGGTTCTCTGATGGTATTGACAATACTCTGGAAATACTCATTACTTTCCTTTTGACACATTTCCATATGTTTTTTTCCTGTAATATCAATCAGTATACTCTCATAGTGTGTTATCTTACCTTCGCTGTTTCTGCATGGAAAAGTCCTGATACTGGCCCAGCGGATACTTCCATTGTTGGTCAGGATCCTGCATTCAAAGGAAAGTTCAGGTATTTCACCAAACCTGAGTCTCATCATTTCATCTGCAAGAAGGTCAAGATCATAAAATATATCGGCATAGGACATTCCTGAAGTTACAAAATCATCAGGCGAATAGCCCAGGTGACATATATTTTCTGACACGGATTCAACAGATAAGTCCGGATCTGCCTTAAGGACAAAAATAATCATAGGGCTGTTTTCGATTATTTTCATCAGTTCTTCCTGCATATTGAAAGAAATGATCCGGATCCTATTTTCAGCTTGCCCCTGATCAAATACATTATTAGCGGAAATACTAGCACCCCTTTTGAACCATTATATTAAACCGGACAGTTCGTAGCTTTAATATAAGGAAATACATAAAACTATGTTTGCACAAACTATATATATTATTATGATTTTCAGATATTAAGGTTCACACCTGAGGCGATACTTCCTTTCAATCCAATCTACTCAGAATATCGTTTTTATTAGGTGTGAACATTATCCTTTAGAGAACATAAATTCTAATGATCGTGATCATGTGTATGTAGCTGTTTAATATGTATTCCCTTTTCTTCAAATATTTCTTTTATTGATGATTCAACGATTTCTATAAGTTTCTCAGAAGAGATATTCGAAATTGCAGACAGGATGTTAAGTTTTGAAGAAGAAGGCCCGTCTTGGGGTTCTATCACCTCTATCTGGGGAGATTCATAATAAGCGGTAACACTTGCCTTTATTACCTCATTACCGGTATTTAGATAGATTTTTATGTGGCCCACAAATTCAGGATTCAGAGCCTCTACCCTGGCCTTGATTGTCATTATAATGCTCTCAGCCATTTCATCTGCTCTCAGGTCATCAATTCCTTCATCTATCACAAATTCACGGGCATAGGTAGCAATACCAGAACATGCAATTGAATCCAGCTCTTCACTGGACAGCTCACTTATAGCCTCAAGCTGCATTTTCTGGTCTTCAAACAGCATTTCTATAAATTCTCTGAAATCCTCATCTTCCTCTTTTGCAGAAAGTGCCATTACTCTTGCATCTGGATTGAGCTGATGAACCGATTCTTTGATTATTGGTAGTTCTATTGGATCTATCAGGTCCCTCTTATTGATCACCAGTATTTCGGCATCGATGATCTGGCGCTGGGAAAAGTGTTTTACTTCTTTTAGAAGATGTTTGAACCTGCTGCCATCTATCAGTGTTACAAGGGGAGCAAATTTTACATCAGGTATATCCATTAGCATGATCTCATTTCTGATAACATGAGGAAATGCAATACCTGTTGGCTCGATCAAAAGAAAATCAGGATTATAGGTATTTCGAAGCTTTGATACCGTGAATTTCATATCTCTTTTCAGACTGCAGCATATACAGCCACTGGTCAGTTCAGTAGTATCAAAGCCATACTTTGAAATCACCTCGCCATCTACACCAACCTCTCCGATCTCATTTACGATGATAGCCACACGATGTCCCAGCTTGTTGAGATACTTTCCAAGCTTGAGTACTGTCGTTGTTTTACCGCTTCCCAGAAATCCACCAATTATCAGAACTCTCATGATCTATTAATTCTCCGGATAAACTATTAATTATTTAAATTAAACTTTTGCAACCACCAGATTCTCCCACCTAAACTTCTCAGGAGGACAGGCACGTATACATTTCTGACAGTTTGAACCATCACACAAGTCTGTTCTTATAAGTACAACTCCCTCCTCATCCATCTCAATGGCATCGTTTGGACAGACCAGGATACATTTACGACATTCCTCGCAATCTTCGATCTTCATGGTAAGATAGGTACCAACCCTTTCGATAACTGAAAGGCCTTCATCTCCAAGATCTGCAATGTCCCTCTCAACAAGTTTTGAAACCTGAGGAGCTTTTGCAGGTTCATCCAGATTTGAAAGGTTCTTCTTTTTCAGATATTTCTTGAACATCTTAAAGGGCATACCTTCACCCCAGTATGCAAGCTCAAGGACATAGGTATCCTGGAATGCCTTATCCATTGCAAACATCACATGATTTCCGACTATCTTTTGAGATATATCCTGCAGTTCCCACAGTCGGTCCTCTGATAGAAGTATTTCCCGTGCAAGGGTCAGGGACGTATTTCCTATCTGATATACATCATTCACTCCAAAGGGGATCATTCCTATCCTGTGAGCCTTTACTGCATCCATATAAGTACCCGCTGCCCCGGACATATATGCAGTTTTGATATCCTGCATTTCGATACCTGCAACATTGCATAGGGTGATGTGACCTGCCCTTATGGCTCCTATGGCCCTTCCGGCTTCTATAAGGTCTTTTTCTGAAAAGCGGATATTGTCCTGCAAATGTAGGATCTTATCAGTGGTGTTGATCCTTGGCAGCTGTATCAACCCTTTCCCCATGGATTGTTCAATCAGGGCAATAACACCTGTTCCGGTGATCCCCTTTGCCCTTATATCCCCTTTCTGGACAACCTCACCGCTTTTTGGATCAACAAGGTCCCCTTCTACAGCAGTCAGTTCATCGTCCAGAACGTAGTTGCGAAGAGAATCATTTTCGAATTTCACATCAGATATTGCATTTGGTGATGCCAGTATACCATCCCGTATCTGCTGGCCCTCAAGTGCAGGGCCTGCAGCAGCTGAGCCAGTATAGATTACATTGTCCACCTTCAGGGCCATTTCTGCATTTGTACCATAATCCGTGGCTATTGATATATCATCACTGTCAAGCATTCCGGATTTTACAATCAGGGCCAGGGCATCGGCTCCGACCTCATGCTTTATTGCAGGAGGAATCATAACCTGACAATCCCCGAAATCTTCAAGACCCGGTATATCACTGGAACTTATAATAGCAGCTTTTCTCTCCTGCTCCTTTATATTGAGTTTTTTCTTCTTTCTCTCACCTGCATATGCAAGGTCTTCAACAGGAATTCCCTGGAATAATGATAACTGGATAGGGTTACCACATACTGCAATACGATCAATTGAACTCTGGTCTGTCCTGAGCATATCAGATATGTTTTTAAAGGCGTTTATAACCAGCTCATGAGCTATGTCCTGTCCGTAGTTTACCGCAAAATCAAGGTGATCCATCACATTTGCACCCGGAAGAGGGTTTCTTAGAGAAATTACAGTCTTTCCAATATTCCCACTCTCCAGATCAATTCTCTGTGCCCTGAACCCGCTGGTTCCAAGATCAATTGCAATTCCCTGTTTCATATTAGTTCCCTCTGCCATTTGTTATCTATGATCATTAAAAAAGGAGAGGAATATTGATTATATCCCCCTCTTAAAAAAAGGTGACAAAATAGCCATTATTTATAGTACTCATCCCTCCCCTCAACAAGTGCCTTTACATTATCAAGCGGAGTATTTGGAGCGATACCACATCCTGGAGCGACTACATCTATTCCACCATCCAGGGCCTTTCTGACATCCTCCCGCACTTTCTCGGGGGTACCGCTAAGCAGTGAGAACGGACTTGATACATTACCCACCAGTGTCACCCGATCACCAACGGTGTCCTTTGCAGCCTTTACATCAGCAACCTTCTCCTCAATACTTAGAGCCTCAAATTTACAGTCTGCCATCATATCCAGTATAGGGGTCACATTACCACAGACATGCAGAACAGTGGCAGAATTTACACTCTCTGCGAATTTTTCAAGTCTTGGTTTGAGTCTGGTCTTGAAATCATTGGGGTTCATAAGGTCAGGTGAAGCTACCGGATCTGCAACACATATAACATCTGCTCCGTTTTTGACAAGACCATTTGCATATTCAATGCATGCATCTGTAGCAAAATCAAGTATAGCTTCAAAATCATCAGGTTTTTTTATTGACCATTTCATGAACTTGCTCACACTGCAAAGATCAGAAGCAAGAGTCACTGGTCCTTCCATACCGGCAATCAGTGGTACATTTTCACCTACCCTGTCTCTGGCTATCTTTGCAGCCTCAAAAACTGCAGGTATCCTGCCAGTTTCCAGGAGATTGTCAGGCATTTTCAGATCATCTGTCCCGCGTGTATATGGATGATCTGTAATCGATGGCTGTCTGTTCTTTGTGCCCATGTTCACCCCGCACCCCATAGCTTCAGCAAGTACTGTAAGACAGTAGGGATAACGCACTGCCTCAAGTCCTGCAATCTCATGAGAGGCAAGTGCAAGCTTTGCCATTTTTTCAGGGTCACTGTGTGCCTCAGGCCATGCAGCATCTGTTGCATCCATCAATTCTACTATAGCGGTCTGTGTAACTGAAACCGCAGGTGCTTTATCTACAGGTTTTGCCTGTAATGCATTCAACAGTCTTTCTTTAAGATTTAAATCAGTCATTATAACTCCTTCTCCTAGACTATATCCTTGATCTAAAAGAAGTACATATAGTATACTTCCTTTCTTATTAGGTAATATTCAATCCAATCTACTCACAATGAACATATGTTCATCATTACATAAACTGTAATTTAATTATATATAAATATTTCTTTTGTGCATTTTTAATATATAAAGATATCCATACATATTTAACAAATTGACATTCCTGTTTATCTTCAAAAAGTAGTCTTTTGCTATTGAATTTTAAGATGAGAATTAATATTCAAATATAATTCAAGATTATTAAACCGAATGTTTTATATAATATTGTTGAAAATTCTGATTTAATTAGACATATATATTCATTTCTATATTTATATGAATATAAACAAATATAATCATATAGTAAAGTGTAGTTAGAATCATATTTTCAGATCATTGCTCACACTACATAAATATTATATAGCAAATTATATATATCTAATTGGCTCAGATTTCGATTTTAATTTGAGAGCACATACCTTACCATATCCTTTCGGATAAATATTAGCAAAAGGTCATATTTTTTGAAAAAATATAACTCTACATACCACCAGATTAAAAATAACAGCTAATGCATATTTCAGGAGATCAGACCATAACACTCAAAATATACAATAGCCTCACCGGCAGAAAAGATAATTTCCAGCCATTAAATGGCAATACAGTGGAAATGTTTACCTGTGGACCTTCAATATACAGGATTCCACATCTGGGCAATTACAGAACACTGCTGCTGGCAGATGTTCTGGCAGAGTATCTTAAATACCGGGGATTTAGTACCATACATGCACTCAACTTTACTGATATCGAAGATAAAGCCATCAAAGAAGCAGAAAGCAATAACATGGCAATGTTAGAACTTGTTGACTATGTTGCCGATAGAACCCTAAATGAAATGGAAACCATCGGAGTCAAGCCAACCTATAACCCCAGATCCTCAAAAAGCATAGATGCTGCAGTAGAGATTATTGAGGGATTGCTCAATAAAGGATATGCATACTGGTATAAAGGCAATGTGTATTTCAGGCTGGAAAGGTTTGCTGAATACGGTAAACTTGCGGGTATAAAAAAATCTGAAATTCCTGAACAGAAAAAAAGATTTCACAGGGATACCTATCCAGGCAATCCCCGAAATATCGGGGATTTTATTCTCTGGCATGGATACAGAAAAAACGATAACGTTTACTGGGATACACCGATAGGAAGAGGAAGACCATCATGGAATGTCCAGGACTCTGCAATGATACTGAAAACAATGGGTTCTTCAATCGACATAATGTGTGGTGGAGAGGACAGCCTGGCAAGACATCATGATTACAATATAGCAGTTATGGAATCATATACTGATAAGAAAATGGCCCGATACTGGATACATTGCAGTCATCTTCTGGCTGGTGGAAAAAAAATGTCAAAAAGCAGAGATAATATTATTCTTCTGGAAGATCTGCTCAAAAATGGATATACGCCTGAGGAAATAAGATTCTTCCTTATATATGGCCACTACAGGCAAAAACTCAATTTCACATACAAAAATATAGATAAGTCCAGTGAAAAACTCAAATCTGCACATGAGATGATCAGGAAGATACAAGCCATCACAGAAAATAAAGGAAGACAGGTTCATAGAACTCAGAAAGAAGACGAAATTGAAACTGCTTTCATTCAGATGATGGATGATGATCTGAATGTAGGGGAAGGTTTTGATACTATCTTCAGAAAACTTTCACAGATCAGGAAATCGGGATACAATATCAGTGTCAGGGAGGCTGGGGAACTTATCGATTCTGTACAAAAAATTGATCAGGTGCTCAAGATAGGTCTCTTAGATATTAGACAATAAGTCTTCTTTTCATGAGATTTATCGACAGAACGAAAAATATCACAGTCACTATAATGATCCATCCCAGATTTAAAAGAAGAGACATATCAGCTACTCCAAAAGTCAGTGATCTTGCAATGATCACCAGATGCGTAAGTGGTAGAAATATCAGTGCAAAATACTGAACCGGTACAGGTAAAAGGTCCAGGGGAAAGAAGGTACCGCTAAAGAGGAACATGGGGGTTATGAACAGTGTTGCCGGATATGTAAGCGATACAATATTTGGAGCAATTGCAGTAAAGCACATGGCAATACCTGCAAAAAGCAGTCCTGCCAGAAAGGCCAGGGGAATGATCAGCAATGATGCAGGAAGATCGATCAGACCAAATGCTGCAAGTACAGGCAGCATGATGGTGGCACTGATGAAACTTCGTGTGGCACCCCAGATAAGTTCACCCACAATCACCTCATCAATGTTAAGTGGAGTGGCTATAATTGCATCAAAAGTCTTCTGAAAATACATTCTCACATAGGAAGCATATGTACATTCAAAAAACGAGGAATACATTATAGATACTGAGATCAGGGCAGGAGCAATGTACTGGGCATAGGACACACCTTCAATTTCATCAACAAATACCCCAAGGCCAAATCCCAGTGCAAGCAGGTACATTATAGGTTCCAGAAACGGTGGAATTACATTCAATTTTATTGTTTTCCTGAAAACATCCCAGTTCCTGAGCCAGACCTTGAACACACGATAGCTTATGTCAGGCAGCTGAAAATATCGCATCTTTTTCACTCCCTGAGTTTTCTTCCTGTAATCTTTAAGAATACATCCTCCAGGGTTGCCTGACGGGCAGTTATCCTGCTCAAAGAACACTGACCCATGATCTGCTTCATAACCTTTTCAGGATCATTGGTATAAACATGTATCATCTCCCCTGCTATATCAAATGACATGCCATTTTTATTGAGGCATTTCAGAGCCTGGGGATCATAATTCAGTTCAAGTATATCAGTTCCTATATGCTCATTCACAATTTCCTTAGGTTTTCCTTCGATCAGGATCTTTCCATGATCCATTATTACCAGTCTGTCACACAGATATGATGCTTCTTCCAGATAATGGGTGGTAAGAACAATTGTAACTTTTCTATGTTTAAGGCCCATTATCCTGTCCCATAATATATGCCGTGCCTGGGGATCCAGGCCAACAGTAGGTTCGTCCAGCACCAGCAGTGATGGATTATTTATCAGAGATCTTGCAAGAATCAGACGCCTTTTCATTCCACCTGAAAGGCTTTCTGTCATTGTATCCTTCCTGTCCTGGAGATGAACAAAATCCAGCAATTCATTGATTCTCTTTTCAGCTTCTTGTGGTGGAATATCAAAATACCTTGAATAAACCAGCAGGTTTTCATATACAGTAAAATCCGGATCCAGATTGTTTTCCTGGGGAACAACACCCATCTTATGTTTTATCTTCCTTTCATTTGATTCCACATCCAACCCCATTACCTCCAGTCTGCCGGATGTCTTAGGAGATACGCACTGGATCATTTTCATAACAGTGGTTTTACCTGCTCCGTTTGGCCCCAGAAAGCCATATATTTCCCCTTCCTCAACAGTGAAATCTATCTGATCGACAGCTATAAAACTATCAAATTTTTTAATCAGCTTTTGAGCAACAATTACAGAAGATATACAGCGTCACCCCTTTACAACATATCACAAAGACACTTTCACCCGAATACCTTTATTTTTAGATGGTATCCAGGAATCCAATATCAAATACAATTTATTATTCAATCTCATGGAACGGGACCTGTTCCAGCTTTTCAGGGTCTGTAACATCCTTATGTACATAAAGTTGGCACCAGCAGGTCTTCATAGCATCAAAGTGCTTGCGATGATAGGGTATGCAGGGACAGACAAGTTTCATCCTCTCCTCCCTTGATTCCGGTAGTGCCTGACATGGACAGAAAGGTGCTCCCATCTTCTGCTCAATTTTTACTTCCTGCTCCAGTAAAAAATCAACAAGTTCTTCATCCGGGTTGAATTTATAGCCCAGTGGATCAATGATTCTCTGGAACAATTCTCTCAGTTTCTTTTTACGTTCCCGGATACTCATTCAACCTCTTCCTCCAGGCCAAGAAGCTGTGCATATTTTTTGGGATTGTAACCAACCACAACCTCATCTCCAATTTTCACAAAAGGAGTTGCAGTCGTGCCACCTGAATTTTTCATATCACTGAGTATCTCTTTACGGCTTTCCTTATCTTCCAGGTCATAATCCACATATTCATAAGGAATATTTTTCTCCTCAAAGAATTCCTTTGCCTTTTTACACCATGGACAGGTACTTAAGGTATACATAAATACTTTTTTCACAGTTTTACACCTTCCATATCGATCATTATCTTCTGGTTGGATACCATGCATCTGAAAACCGGGATTTTTATCTCCTTTGCCACCAGAAACTCGCCAGTCCTGATATCAAATATCCAGTCATGGCAGGGACATTTGATTGTATATCCATCAAGAGTTCCTCTTGAAAGGGGACATTCCATATGAGCGCATTTATTGGAAACCGCGTATATTTTCCCAGACTTTTTAACAAGCATGATGGAAGTTCTGTTAACAGAAACAGATACCGGTGATTCTTCCTTCAGATCCTTTTCATCCATTACATAAACCCATGATCCTGCAGATATTACCTGCACCCCCTTTATATCCATGTTAAACTGGTATTTCTGTACATATTAATGTTTCCACAAACGTATGAAATAGATCTGCCGCAAACAATATATCATCTGTAGCCAATATTGACCTCAGGGACGTCAGGGGATAATTAGTGGTTTCACAATTTCATATTCCAGATTCCGATTAGTATCTATGGGGTAATTGATATGAGATCCGGTAGCAGCAATAAGCCAAACAGGCTCATTCATGAGAACAGTCCGTACCTGCTCCAGCATGCCTATAATCCAGTTGACTGGTATCCATGGGGAAAAGAAGCATTTCAGACAGCCAGACAGAAGAACATTCCTGTCTTTCTTTCAATTGGATATTCTACATGCCACTGGTGCCATGTAATGGAAGAGGAGTCATTTGAAGACCCTAAAATCGCAGATATGATGAACAGGACCTTTATCTGCATAAAGGTGGACAGAGAAGAGAGGCCTGACATTGATAGTATGTACATGAAGATCTGCCAGCAGATGACAGAAAGATGTGGCTGGCCAATGACAGTAATAATGACCCCTGGAAAGGTACCATTTTTTATATCCACGTATGTTCCAAAAAAGAGCGGTCTTGCAGGAATAGGTATGGCTGATCTGATTCCACAGATAGCCGAGATCTGGAAGACACGCCAGGATGAAATTGTGAATAAGACCGAAGAGATCAAACAGAGACTGAATAGAATAACTGCAGCCCCTGAAGGAGCAGAATATATTTCACCCAAAGATGTCATTCAAAAGGGCTACCATTTACTTGCCCATTATTACGATCAAAATTATGGGGGATTTGGCAGGGCACCTAAATTCCCGGCTCCCCATAACATAATGTTCCTGCTTCGCCACTGGAATTACACCGGCAACACTGATGCTCTGAAAATGGCAGAAACGACCCTTACATCCATGCAGCTTGGAGGCATATTTGACCATGTAGGATATGGTTTTCACAGGTATTCAACCGATGAAAAATGGAAACTACCCCATTTTGAAAAAATGTTAAATGATCAGGCACTGCTCGCACTTGCATACACTGAAGCCTATCAGGCCACCGGAAAGAAAGTATATGAAAATACAGCCAGAAAGATCCTTAGATATGTCCTGAGGGACATGAGATCAGAGAAAGGTGGTTTCTATTCTGCAGAAGATGCAGATAGCGAAGGGGTGGAAGGCAAATTCTATCTATGGACAGAAGATGAAATCCGCTACATACTGACCCCAGAAGAGGCGGATCTGGTATGCAGGGTATTCAATGTGAAAAGGGAAGGAAACTTTGCAGAAGAATCTACCGGCAAACTTACAGGAAACAATATTCTCTATATGAAAGGTGAAACGTCAGAAATAGTTGAACCTACTGAAAAAGAAAATGAAGAGATACAAAAATTGCTTAATCAGGCCCTTGATAAGCTATATGAAGTACGTTCTGCCCGTGTACATCCACTTAAAGATGATAAAATATTAACCGACTGGAACGGGCTTATGATTGCAGCACTGGCAAAGGCCAGTGGAGCATTTCAGGAACCAGAGTATGTAGAATATGCAAAAACATGTACCAAATTCATTCTTGATAATATGTATGATGGATCCGGCAAGCTGTTACATAGATATCATCGGGAAAACGCTGGAATCGATGGATTTGTTGATGATTACGCTGCATTTGTCTGGGGCCTTATAGAGCTCTATGAAGCAACCTTTGAGGAAAAATATCTTCAGAAAGCCCTGGAAATCAATGATTATTTTATATCACATTTCCAGGATGAAAAGGGCAGAGGATTCTATTTTACATCTAATGACAGATCTGGAGACCTAATCGTGCGCAGCATGGAAATATGCGACACTTCCATGCCTTCAGGAAACTCTATGGCAGTTCTCAATATTCTAAGACTTGCAAAAATGACTGGCGATCATAATCTCGAATCAGTTGCCTCAGAGGCTATCAGACATCTGGCAGCTGCTATTTCTCATAATCCGATTTCTTCCACATATCTGCTTTCAGCCTTTTATTTTGCATCTGAACCCGGCTGCGAGGTTGTTATTGCAGCAGAGATAGATAATGCAAAAGATATGATCGAAGCATTACAGACAAATTTTATTCCACAATGTGTATATCTTCTCAGACCTGCAGATTCGTCGGAATCGTTCACCGAAACTATCGGATATTTGAAAGAAATGAAAGGTATCAATGGCAGACCTGCCGCATATGTATGCAGAAACTATACATGCAGTAGTCCAGTTACTGATGCTGTTGAGATGATGGACCTTATTGAATATGGAAAAAAGAACCATTAACGAATTTTAAATCGATCAATTGAGAATGAACCGGAAAATATTGATGGGGCCGCGGAGATTTGAACTCCGGTCGCAAGACCCCCAGCCTTACAGGATCGTCCAGGCTACCCTACGGCCCCTCGACAGTTAATCATATCGAAGGTATTACTACAGATATATCTTTCACTATTTCATCTTTTCTAATCAGGACTGCATTCTATTCCATGTTCTGTAGGCTTCGAGTATCTCTTTGCCTTCAACAAACACCAGTCCATTATCCTCTGCATACCGGATGGCATCTTCTTTTGACAGGGCAAGGCCATTATGATCATCCAGCATCTCACATATAGCCATTGCAGGTGTTATACCTGCCATCTTTGTAAGTGCAACAGATAGTTCGGTTTGTCCGCACCGATCATCCAGCAAATCCTCTGCAGCTCTCAGTAATGCAACATGGCCTGGGGTTCTAAACTCTGAACCAAATTTAACATCTATCCCTTCCATTACATCACGAACAATTTCTCCAATTCGGGATATTGTCAGTGCCCGGTCATTATCAGGTATGCCTGTCCGGGTATTTCTGTGGTTTACCCATAGAGAGAAAGATGAGCGTGAATCATATTCTATGTCACCACTTTTTTCAATAATTCCTGCAAGTGCGGGATTGACCGTTGCAGCATCACGCAGCATGTCTGCCATAAATACAAGCCCGAGCTTTTCAGAAGCATCCGGACCTACTGAAACACATATCAGCCCCCCTCCGTCCTTGCGCATAACTCTTACATCAGAAGGATTTACTGAAAGGGCAGGTATTGCAAAATCAGTTTCTTCCTCCCTCCCTTCCATATCAAATAGCAGAATCATCTTTCCTTGTCTGAGTGACTCAAGTGCTCTCTTAACATTTTCACTGAAACTATCATAGTTCATACTTTCAATCTCCTCACAGGCAGTGGAATGTATTTGCCACTATCCTGACCCTGTTCCCATCCTCCAGGTCAAGTGTCTCCCGAAGTCTAACCGGTGAAATGATCTCCAGTAGATCCGGAGGATAATGTGATCTTTCGGGAACAATAACTGCAGCCTGTATGTTCTCAATGACCACAGGGTAGCAGACCCCACCGCCAAATGTACGCTCCCTGTCTGTGAACCCCTCTATTTTCATTGCATGGGTATCTTTCAATTTCTGATGCAGGGATGAACCGGAGCCATCCAGGCGGACATTCAAAGTACCTGGATAGGGAACAAAACCAAGTATCTCCCTGAACTGGGACCTATATCCCTCTTTGCTCATGTAGTACTGTCCTTCACCCAGCCCTGTTATCACAGTACCGTGCAGTTCCACATGTCCGGAATATCCTGAAAAAATGAACTGATAATCTGCATATTCCTTTTTCAGCAATTCAGTACCCTTATCCGTAAGACAGACAATCTGACCACCTGAAACAATATTTCTCCTGATCAGACCCTGATCTTCCAGATTTTTCAGGACCCGTGCAGCTGTTTTTGAGCTGGTGGATATATGATCCTTGAATTCTGCAGACGAAATTTTTATTCCTTTGTTCATTGCACCGATCAGTGCCAGTTTTTTCAGGGGCTGGATGATATTCATATGAAAATAACCTTTGATCTCATTTTTGAGATACATCTCATATATGAGAAGAAAATTAATAAACCTTTTTACCCTGCCAATCATCTCTCAAATCGTGCAATTACTGCAAGATGATCCTGATGAAAAGGAGAAAGTTCACTTTTTTTTATTATCTCAAACTTTCCTTCTTCTACATTCATCAGCTCTCTTAGCTGAGATTGATAGATCTTTTTTGGGTCTGCTACAGTATCAACACTTCTGGCTTTAATTGTGAGCATGAGCAATCCCCCGTCTTTGAGATAATGATAGGAATTTATTGCCGCAATCTCTGCCTGGTTTGGCTGGGCTATATCCTGAAATATGACATCCACCATCTCAACAGTGCCGGAATATGAAAGAGGTCTGGAGGCATCTGAGAGTACAGGAATTATGTTTGAACGCATCTCACACAGACCAACAAGATCCCTCATGACACGGGATGAGAATTCAACTGCATATACAATACCCTCAGAAACAATATCAGACACATGACTTACTGTGGTACCTGCTGATGCTCCAAGGTAAAGTATCTTCGAGTCCTGTGTTATATGAACCGGAAATTTTTTGATTGCCATTGCTGCAAGTTTGCTTCTGCGAGGATTCCATTCCCTGTATTCCCTGCCTTCGATCTCTACCAGCTTTTCACCATACACACTGGTACCAGGCACCATATTACAGGTAGCAAGCTTTCGATTTCCATCATTTATTTCAAAAATTCCAGGATATATTTGATTCAGATACATCACTTACGCCTGCCTGCCCTTCCTGATGATTTCTTTTTTGGTTTCTTCGATTTGGGAGGAGAAGAAGATGATCTTTTGATCTCTTCTATTTTTGCCTCAAGCCTTTTTGTTAGCTGCGCATCCTTTTGCAGATTTTCAGAATACGAGTCCTTGCGTGCTGCCATGGCAATGGTGGATGCAAATGCCCTTGCAATCCTCCCCCTCTGCCACCATGGACTGCCTTTGATAAGCGGATGATTGAATATTACACCATGTTTGGGCGATGGTGCTCTTGACCTTAGATGTTTGAAAAGGGCCCTGTTTGCTCCCAGTACCTGAATTGTACTTGAAGGCATTTTTGCCAGTTTTTCAAGTCCTCCTGCAATACTTATCAAACGCGCGCCAAGGAGAGGTCCTGCAATTTCAGTCAGGTTTGGAGCTGTCTTTTCCATACTATCCCGGATATATTTTTCAATATCCCTGCGATTCCTGTACAGGTCAGAAATTGTCTGTCCAAGGTCCTGCATGATCGCTTCGTCTTCCGGTGTAAGACTGATTCCCATCGAGGTCCTTGCTTTTTCAAAATAGACACTGTCTGTATTAATATTTGTTCTGGACCCATGCTCTGCTACAAATTTTGCAAGTTCATCACCTGTCAGTTTTAATTCCGGAAAGTGTGCACCATACCATTCCAAAAGTCTTTCTGAAAGTGCATTTGAGGTTTCATCAATATCATCAAGGGCATTTATTGCCTGCACGATCCTTATATCAGGAGATTCCATAGAGGATATCTCAAGCTTTACTGCCCTGATACAAACCCTGCGCAGCAGATCATAGTATTCACTGCTGGAATTTATAAATCCGCAGTGAATGGCATCTGATACCAGGTTCCTGCCTGCAGGGCGACTGTCATGACAGGAAGGAACCGGAAGATGCATTAGCCTTCTGCCAAGTATCTGTATATCCTTTTCAGCTACATCGCACCTGAGGATGGCACTATCGTCATCCAGTAAAAGCGATCCAAACCAGGCAGGATGTTCCATAGTATCCATTTTCAGATCTCCTCTATAACAGCTCCACTATTATTTCCCCTGGTGATCATAACATCTCCTCCAATACCTTCATTCAGCACCTGTCCTGCCTTCTTTGCAATCCGTTCTGAATTGGTCCTTCGGTCTGAGATTGCATATACTGCAGGTCCAAAAGAACTCATGCCTGCACCTTCTGCTCCATGTTCGATCATGGTTTCCATAAGCTCACTCACAACCGGAGACTGGATCGCAATTTCACGTTTCTTGAATCCTGTGGTTTGCAGATGATTTACAGCCCTGCCAAATGCCTCAATATCCTTTTCCATTATAGCAGGTATCATCTGCATAAGGATTGTGTGAGATACTGCCTGCACTTCAGCCAGGGGTATGGGACATTCTCTACTGAATATATTCATTTCTTCCTTATCATGTGCACCTTTTATACGGGGAATAGCAAGGATTATATCCCAGTCAGGAAAATCATGCCTGAATATCACAGGTGCAGGAGGTTCCCGGCTGGCTGCAGAAGGTGAAAATGATTTTTTTCTGCTGAACCTGTGGCCGGCATCAACAATGAATCCTCCATGTTCAAATCCTGCAACTCCAATCCCTGATGTGCCTCCTCTTCCAGCCATCTCAGCCAGTTCCCTTACTGTATATTCCAGGCCATAGAGCCTGCAGGCAGCCATTGCAGCACACAGGGCAGCCTGGGTACCTGAACCAAGACCTACATGGGATAAAACATCCTCTTCCACATGAATACATATGCCCCCTCTGCCCTTTAGAACAGAATCTGCAGCCTGTTTCATCTTATTCTTCAGATGGGAACCATCATGCACCTCTAAGGTATCGGATTTTTCAGCCACGATCCTTATACAGGGATAATCAAGTGTAATTCCAGCCCCACCATCCACCCTTCCAAATTCTGCATTAAGATCTATAAGTCCAAGATGTAATCTGGAGGGAGAGGTTATTCTGATCATAGAATTACATCAATGCAACATAATATTAAACATTGATGCCAGTTTCAGGCATCTTATCCCTCAAGACCCATGTGCTCCAGCATATGGTGATAATGTTCTGGTTTGGCCAGCGAATAAAAAGCTCTTCTTACAACTTCACTCAGTGATGGATGGATATCAATGCATCGCATGATAGGATCAGCACTCCGGGTCAATGTATACATCAAAGGGATGATCTCATGAATGAGAACTGATGCCTGGGGTCCAATAATATGTGCCCCTACTATCCGGCCATCCTTTGTAAGAATAACCTTTACAAAATAATCCCTCACCTTCATGGCCTGACCCTTTGCAGTATCCTCAAATCTGCTAAACCCTATGATCACATTGTCCCTGCCATAGGCACTTATGGCTTCGTTCTCAGCCATCCCCACACCGGCAATTTCAGGATGAGAAAAAACTGCATGAGGAACAGCATGATAATCGGCCTTTATTTTCTTGTTTTTGAATGCATTGTAGTATACCACCATTGATTCATAGTTTCCCACATGCTTGAACAGATACTTTCCATTACAATCCCCCATAGCCCAGACATTCTCCATTGAAGTCTCAAGATACTCATTAACCTTGATCCAGCCGCTATCGTCGGTATCAATCCCTCCTTTATCAGGATGGAGAATATCACTGTTGGGAATACGGCCAGTTGCAACCAGTATCTCATCAACTATAATCTCTTTGTGGTCTCCTGTATCTCGATCACGCGCCACTGTTTTTTTCTGTCCGTCCCCTGCATCCTCTATCTCAACAATTTCATGATTGGTCCAGATATCCATGTATCCGGACATGACCTTTCTGGCAAGAACAGATATCTCCCGCTCCTCACCAGAGAGCAAAAAGGGATTTCTGCCGGCAATTGTAACCTGCGTGCCCATTGAAGAGAAAAAATGACCATATTCTGCTGCAACATACCCGCCACCAATTATCAGAATACTGGAAGGCCTCTCTGTGAGATTGATGATGGAATCACTTGTATGGTAATTTACCTTATCCAGTCCCTTAACAGGAGGAACAGAAGGACGTGACCCGGTACAGAGAAATATTTTTTCCGCTGAAATAGTCTGGTCACCCACTTTCATGGTATAGGGTGCAACAAATTCCGCAGTTTCCCTGAAATAGTCCACATCATCAGAGTGGATAAGACTCTGGCGTATCAGTTCAATATCTTCCCCAATCTTGCCCCTCATATCCTCCATGACCTGTCTGAAATCAATATTCTCGATCCTGGCATCTATTCCAAATTCTGCGGATCTCTGGACATTGCGTATAAGTTCCGCCGGGTACAGCAGGAGCTTTGATGGTATGCATGCACGTGTAAGACATATCCCCCCGGGTTCATCCCTGTCAATTACTGCAATCTTCATCTCAGGGTGATCCTGAAGTATGTGGTCAATATAGTTCATTGCAGAGCCTGTTCCAACTACAATAAGGTCATATTTGTTCATTGTTTACCCCACCTGATCTAGGTTTTCTTTAGATGTTATTTATTTTTTGTTATGGATTGTGTGGATGTGAACTACACCACGCTTACGCATGGTGCTTCTTGCTTCATTCTTTTCTCTTTTGAGAACAAGTCCACAAGCTCTTCCCGTAGTTCCTACGGTGCTAAATACCTATTAAGTTCTGCTTATCTAAAGCAAACTTTTTGATATTAATAGCGGCATTAATATCTCTGTCGTGATTGGTTTTACAATCGGGACATTGCCATTTTCTATCTGTAAGTGTTAACTTTCCGTTGTGGTAGCCACAAACATTACAGATTTTTGTACTTGGCTCGAATCTTCCGATACGGAGTATGGTTTTTCCGTACCATTCGGCTTTATATTCGAGTTTTTTTACGAAAGAACTCCATGATGCATCTGCTATACTTTGTGTAAGACAGTGGTTTTTCAACATACCGCTAACGTTCAAAGTTTCCAATGCTACCGCTTGATTCTCGCTTATGAGCTTAGAGGATAACTTATGTTGAAAATCATTTCTTTGGTTGGCAATTTTTTCATGGAGTTTTGCTACTGCTAATTTTGCCCTTTGTCTATTAGCTGAACCTTTTTTCTTTTTGGAAAGTCTTTTCTGCAAAACTTTCATTCTTTTCATCGAGTTTTTAAGATATTTCGGATTATCAATTTTCTCACCAATTGAAGTAATGGCAAAGTCTTTGATTCCAACATCAACACCAACCGTTGTATCAATATTGAATGATTTATTTACAGGATTTTCTTTTTCATCATCGATGAGAATACTAATATAGTATTTTCCAGTAGATGTTCTACTTACTGTTGCTGTTTTCTCTTTACCTTCATATCTACGATGTAGTTTCGCATTTATCCATCCAATCTTAGGTAGTTTAATTTTATTATTTTCAAAATCCACTTTGTAATGTTGAGGAACAGAAAAGGATTGAACTGGATTTTTCCTTGATTTGAACTTAGGAAAACCTTTCTTTTCCCTGAAAAATTTTGTAAATGCATTGTCAAGATTAAGTGTTGCTCCCTGTAATGATTGAGAATTAATATTTTTCAACCAAACATGTTCTATTTTTAATTCAGGTATCATTTTGTTCAATGCAAACCTTGATATAGAATTACCTTCTGCTTCATATGATTTTATCTTATTTTCTAAAGCCCAATTATAGATGAATCTACTAGCACCAATATGTTGTGAAATCATTTCTTCATGATTTTTATTCGGATACAATCTATATTTATAGGCTTTCAACATACACTTTATCTAATGACTTTAACATTATTTATAATATGCGTTAAAAAGATGATGCTTTCTCATTAGTACGCATTCATCTCCTAGCTTACGCAAGGAGTCTTCTGCTAATTAAGATAAAATTTCCAGAACATTTTATAGAGTATGAACCAAAATGTATAAATATTCATACCTGATAAGATATTTTGGGGGTTAAAAAAATGACAGAGATAATACAGTCTCCATCTGTGTACGAATGTTCAGACGAATCAAACAGGAACCTTAACATTGAGATCAAGATTCCTGGAGTAAAGAAGGAAAATGTTGTTTGTCAGATAAATGAGAACAGCTTTTCTCTGAGAACAGTAAATGGTGAAGATAAAATAGGGGGTACCTATCCGATATTCTGTCCGGTGGATGCAAAAAGAGCAATCTGCAGATATTCCAATGGCAAAATAATCATCACAGCTCCAAAATGGGCATAATCTGATAATTATTGAGCATTGCGAATCTAAAATCTACAAAAGTTGAGATTTTTACTTTTTTACTTTTTTTTGTAGGGAAATCCAAATTCTCGAATTTCTAAAGATTGAGATTATATAATCATATATATATCATTTAATTCACAGTTAATGTTTTGATCTCATCCATTTTCCATAAAAAAGTTCATGAGTGAATTTTTCATCTTATCCAGTTCAACATCAACTATCTCCTTCTGTTCTTCCGGTGGAAATTCTTTAAAAACGGAGAACTTACCAAATCGTTTCTTTGAGTCAGTCAGAAATCTTCCATCCAGAAGTATTCGGGCACCATAATCAGATGGCGAGCGAACAACCCTTCCCATTGCCTGTCGAATCTTCCTTATTGTAGGGATCTGGACAGCATACTCCCAACCAGATCCGTAACCAAATGCATGATCATAGGCAGATTCCACTGCCCTCATCCGATCATCCAGTCCCGGATATCCAACACCAACTATCACCACGGTCCTGGCCCTCTCATCGCGATAATCAATGCCCTCACTTAGCGTACCCCATAGGTACGATATAAGGACAGCCTTCTCTCCACTTTCTCCGATCCTGAAGAATTCGGTCCTCACGTTCTGGGCAGACACTCCAACCTCGTCCAGAAACACAGGTATATCTTCCATCTTTGACTGGATCTTTTCATAGTATCTTGCAGCTTCAAAGGAATTCTGGAAAAAGATGATTACATTTCCTGCAGAATACTCTATTGAATCCAGCAGTCCTTTTTCGATAGCCTCAGAAGCCTGAATATCATCTCTGTTCTTTGAAAAGAGGGGAGGTATGGAGACTGCTATTGTAAGTCTTTTTTCCAGTGGAAATGACGTGGCGTAGGCAATCTCACATGTATTGCGATTTATTCCACATGTGGTTTTTACCATATTGAATGGGCGAAGGGTTGCAGACATGAGAATCGCAGAATACAGCGATTCAAAGAGTGGCTGGGTTACATTTTTAGGTATACAGGTAAACAGTTCAAGACGACCGTATATTTCATTATTTGAATCCCTTCTGACATTGAGAACAGGATAGTAATTTGGATTATTGGAAAGGTACAGGTAGCTTGACAGAAATGCAGCTGTCTGGTGTATATGTGAACGTTTGAGAACAGTTGTCAGTCCCTTCTTATACTGATCCCTGTAAGTTTCATCAAGCTGTGAGCCAAATTCTACTGCAGTTGCCAGAAGTTCCTGAATGCTTTTTTCATCGGCAAATCCATTCTCACGTGCACTGCGCAGGAACCTGGCTCTTATGATATCATTCCTTTCATAGGGATCACTTATACGTATATCATACCATCTGCGACCAACTCTTTCCCTTTCACCGAACCTGAACCTGGAATTGTAGGTGTCCTGTATTGTTGAAAGAAGAAGGGAGAACAGGTTATGAAGTCCTTCCTCAGGTATCTGATCAGAATTTGCATCTATTTCAGATATGGTCTTCTCAACAGTATGTTCGGTCAGGGTGATGGAAGAATGGGAACGTGCAGAGGATTCGATATTGTGAGCTTCATCAAATATCACAATTACATCCCCGGGTTCTTTTTCCAGCCATCCAAGGAGTGTTGAGAAGATGTCGCCATTGAGTATATGATGGAAATTGCATATGACAAGATCTGCATATTTTAGTTCCCTTTTCAGCAGTTCGTATCCACACATCCCCTTTCCAAATGCAAAATCGTTCACCTCTTCCGGTGTGCGTACATCATCAAATAGCCAGTTCCTGAACATTTCACTGTCATATCTGAGCACCTCATACAGTTCATTGCATGAACGGTTGCGAACGGTCCTGGCCTTTTCCTGTGCAGCATCAAGTTCCTTTACCAGCTCATCTCTAAGGGACACCATTGAGGGATCCCTTGACTCTTTATAATTCTGGGATGCTGATTTGATCTCCTGTTTTTTTAACTGGATCTCTTTTTCAAGTTCCAGTACCTCAAATGTGTTTTCCCGCCTTAGATTGCATTCCTCATAATCCAGTTCATGGGGGCATACGGCAGCCTTTCCTTTGACAACTGCCACCCTGATATCATTATTCTTTTTGATCTCCCGGGCCTCATTTACAAACTGAACCATCTGCTGGTGTACATTGGTTGCTATAATCACAGTTTTATCTTGCTGTCTGCCCACATGCAGGGCCGGAGCCAGGGCACTGAGAGTCTTTCCTGTGCCGCAGGCACCTTCAAACAGTACGATTTCCTTCTCAAGCAGTGCTGAGTATATCCTATCCATTGCATCCTTTTGGTTTGGATAGCAGCTGCTTTTCGGGAAATATTTCAAATATCCTCCTCTCTGGGCCATGCATCAACTATGAACATCTGTGTATTTAAACAGTTTTTGATGAAATTATTTTAATGGGTCAACAACAGATGTATCCTCGGCAATTATACGCCCCGTATAAGTATCAATTATTCGCAAGGTTATGTAACTGCCTTCTTTGAATGCATAATTGTTCCTTGTGTCGGTATTTCCATCCACGGTAACTATAACACTTGAAGCATCAGTGCCATTTATACTATCATCACCACAAAGAATCAGATATTCACCTGTTGAAAAGAACCCATCGTTTAGGGCTCCATTCCTTGATCCATATTTGGAGAGTTTATTCTCAGGAGCAAGATTGCGATACTTTACCACAACATCACCATCCACACGATATGTATGCGGCACGATACCTATATGACTGCGTCCCCTGCCCTGTATGACAATTGATGTAGATCCAGTATCCAGTGACTCTCCTCCTCTATGTTCGATAACTATCCTGTTTCTTGCATAGGATATCAAATGTGCAGAGCCTCCTTCGGCATGCTTGATACCAATGTTTACTACAGGAGAAGATGTTAATGATGTAGACATTACCCTGGAATCATCATACTGAAGTGTAGCTACAGTCACACCACTTACCAGAACTATAAGGAAAACCATTATCACAGAACCGATCACTGGAGAAACTGCCAGATCGTCCCAGAATACTGTATTAATTTTTTTATGATTCATATGCTGAAATCAGACTGCAACTATATTAAACATTTGAAATAAAATTATTAATTTGGGAATATTATTTATTAGGTTTCCTCAGCCAGCATTTAGTCTTTGAACTCCGATAGGTTTTTATTTGATTTGCGATAGTAATAGAATTGACTTGATAGACAGAATCAAGATCAACAACAAATAGGAGAATATAAACATGGTAGCAATAGTTGACCCAGATGAATGTCTTGGATGCGGACCTTGTGTCGATGCATGCCCTGTCGATGCGATTACAATTAATGACGACGACCTTGCAATTATTGACCCAGATCTGTGCACAGATTGTGGGGAATGTGTCGATGCATGCCCAACTGAGGCAATCTCAATGGAATAAATAAATTTTATTCCTTTTTTAATTTTTCAATTAACTTAATTTAATTTTATTAGAGGTCATTATAATGACAGAGAAAATAAGAGCAGGAATACTGGGAGCTACAGGTGCAGTTGGACAGCGTTTTGTTCAGGCACTGGCAGACCACCCCTGGTTTGAACTCACTTCCCTTGCTGCATCTGAGCGCAGTGCTGGCAAAACATACAGCCAGGCATCAAACTGGAAACTGGATGTACCGCTTCCAGAGAATGTGGCAGATATTGAGGTAGTTCCTGTTGATCCAGCAAAAGTAGATGCAGATATCGTATTTTCAGCACTTCCTTCAGATCATGCAAAGACTGTAGAGCCCGTTTTTGCAAAAAATGGATTTGCCGTTGCCAGCAATGCATCAGCATATCGAATGGGAGAGGATGTACCTCTGGTAATACCTGAGGTCAACGAGGACCATCTTGAAATGATAGAGATCCAGCAGGACAACCGCGGATGGGACGGATACATAATAACAAATCCAAACTGCTCAACCATTGTGATGACCGTTACCCTGAAACCACTGATGAAATTCGGACTCAGTTCTGTTAATGTAGCCACCATGCAGGCCATATCTGGTGCAGGATACAATGGAGTACCTTCAATGGCAATCCTGGACAATATCATACCCTACATCGGTTCAGAAGAAGATAAGATGGAAACTGAGCCCTGCAAGCTGCTGGGTGAATTTAATGGCAGTGAGATAGACTTTGCGGATATCAGTCTGAGTGCATCATGTCACAGGGTGCCAGTAATGGATGGCCATACAGAGGCCATATGGGCTACAATGGACGAAAATCCTGCACCTGAAGACGTTAAAAGAGCGTTTTTTGACTTTGATCCGAAGATAGACGACCTTCCAAGTAAGCCTGATAAATCAATAGTTGTTCGGGAAGAGCCTGATCGCCCCCAGCCCAGGCTGGACAGAAATATGGGTAATGGCATGAGTGTGAGTGTAGGAAGGATTCGTGAGGGTATCAGATATATTGCAATGGGACACAATACCATTAGAGGAGCAGCCGGGGCAAGTGTCCTGAATGCTGAACTACTCTGTAAAAAAGGAAAAATCTAAGTCCATAGAGGGAGTTCAATGAGGAAAGCCATCCTGTTCTCCTGCATACTCCTCCTCTCTATTCTATATGCATGTTGTTCTCCTGCTTCTTCTGCTAATTCAGTGTTTGAAGCTGATATTGTATCTATTGAAGAATTGCAGCAAAACCCAACAAGATATGACAGTACAACTGCATACCGCAGGATAAGTATTGTCAGTAACATCAATGAAATTAGCACACATTCTGTGTATGTTGGCGATGAATCATATTCCCTTAAAATCGACCCCACAAGAAGGGATATGCTTCTGGGTTTTGAGAAAGGGGACGAAGTTAAGATGACCGGACATTTCATATACCGACCACTTGATGAGGATATGTTCCTGCCGAAGTATGTAATGCACCACCCTGTAGAACATGTTGCAGATGTGCAGATAGAAGATGTACTGAAACATCCGGAAAACTTCAATGGAAAATACCTTAGAATAAAAGGAAATCTTACAGATATCAGAGAATATTCAACCAACTATATTATTTATATAACAGATACCGAATCTGAAGAAAGGATCAAAGTTGTCTTTCATGGAGTTACCATACTGGAGCCAGGTACACTGGTGGAAGCTGAAGGATTGTTCAATGAAAATACGCTCCATAGTGAGCAGGTAAAAAAATACAGGGATCCACTCTCAATAAATACCGTATTGCCAGGATTTTCATCCCCTGCAGCAATTGTGGCTCTGGTTCTTTCAGGGATAGCTTTAATGCTTAAGAAACATAGGGACTGAGGATTATCATGCTAGTTGTAATATCTATTGGAGGATCAATACTTGCCAGGGATTTGAACCCTGAAAGATTTGCACAGTATGCAGACGCCCTTGAAAGAATTTCCCAGGAACATGAGGTAGTGGTGGTAACAGGAGGAGGGGCTGCTGCCAGAGAATATATTAAAGCTGCAAGGGAGATCGGTGCAAACGAGGTGGTATGCGATTATGTAGGAATAGAGATTACCCGCCTTAATGCTCATCTGCTGATAGCATCACTAGGAAAAGAGGCATATCCACAGCCACCCAGTACATATAGGGAAGCAGAGAATGCACTTTCTTCCGGAAAAATAGTTGTCATGGGAGGTGTGATCCCCGGCCAGACCACTGATGCGGTATCTGCCATTCTTGCAGAATATCTGGGGGCTGATCTGCTTGTAATTGCCACCTCTGTGGACGGAGTATATTCAAGTGATCCTGGAACAGATCCTGGTGCTGTCAGGTTTGAAAAAATGACTGCAAAAGAACTGATAGAGGTGGTCATGTCCGTAGAGATGAAGGCAGGATCAAAATCCCCTGTAGACCCCCTGGCAGCAAAAATGATTGAGAGATGTAATATAGAAACTATTGTGATGGATGCAAAGGATCCCCGGAACCTGATAGACGTGATTTTCCAGAGAAATCTGAAAACGGAACCATTGGATCGTATCCAGAAAGGGACCATTATCATAGGGTGAAAGTGATACTAGTCTGATGACTGCTATTACATACGGTATTCCTCTCTCAGCTACTCCTTCCTCACGGAAAGATACCCTTGCTCTAAAAGTTGAAAAAGAGAGATCAATTATCATTTTTCAAAAATCAGACCTTACCTGAGATCAGCCAGTTTCCATCCAAGATGCTCTTTTATGATGGTATATGCCATTCCCGGGGGAATTGCTCCGATCTCGGTTATTATAAGATCAATATATTCAGCTGGTGTAAAGTCAAATGCCGGATTTTTTACAGTTACATTTTCCATATCTTTTAGTACCCCAGGATCAATGACCTCATCTTTTGATCGTTCTTCAATATCAATCAGCTGACCCAGTATTGTATCTGGACTGAACTTATAGGTCTCTGCAGCAACTAAAAAATTGACCCTTGCCTCATGGGCCATGAGTGCAATCTGGGACGTCCCGATCTTGTTCACAAGAGTACCGTTAACAGCAATAGCATCTGCACCCACTATTACAATATCCACATCCTTTATGACAGACCGGACTGCAGAATCAACAATAAGAGTGGCAGGAATGCCATAATCATTCAATTCCTTTATTGTCAGAAGACCCTGTTTTCTTGGCCGGGATTCGGTTGCAATTACAGATATATTCTTACCCTGATCAAAGGCCTTTTTTATGGCAGCCAGTGCGGCATGGGAATTGCAGTGTGTCAATACTACATCCGAGTCCCTTATCCTGCGGGCGCCAATCTCACCAATTCTACCAAGGGCTTCCTGTGCCTGCTTAATAAAATTTTCAGCATTTTCAATAATTTCAGCCCTGGATTCCTCCACTGAGCCGGATGAATGCGAACTGGCAATTCTCACTGCATTTGGTAGTGAAACTGCCGTTGGACGGGTGTTTATCAGGACATCTGCTGCTTCCTGAATCTTTCTGCTGAACTCTTCCATCGAATCTGCCTGCAATTCAGCAGCATAGTCTCTTATAGCAGATGCTGCAGCAACTGCGATTCTTCCTGCACCCCTTATCTCCATGGTCTGGATCTTCTCTGCAGTATCAAATATTCTTCTATGCATGTATCCAGTATAAGGGCTCCAAAAATTTATAGATAACCGATCATCCATTATGGAACTGAATATATTTAATACCAGCAAAGATAAAACTAGTTTGATAAAATAAGCAATATTCAAAATGAGTAAGGTAATGGATTTTAAGGCACCTTAATTTTGATCAGCTTCCCGACACCCCCGGTGAACCCCACTATTTGTCACCTGTCGGACCAATCATAATTGGTGTCCCAGCACTGTCAATCGCAGAAACCTTCAGTGGTTCATGAGTTTTTACGCCCAAATTTGCGAATGACGAACCTTTTCCATTACCAAATAGTAATATGTATTAAGTTGTATTAAAAGCTGTTGATTGATATGTACATATCTTAATAATTGATCTAGTGGAATGCACAAAATATTATACCAATACAGTTTAGAATAATATATGATAGCAATGGACAGTTGATAGTTTAATGATATGCCTGCCATAGAAGAGACCGTTTTGCAGCAGGCATACACTCAAAATCAAAGTGAGCGGGATGGGGAACGGGGTAGTACAAAAAGTCGTGCTCACTTTGATACTTACAAACATTAAGATTTGTTGAGCATATATATATAGTACATGGAAACAGATTATCAAAATATGAGGACAAATATATTAAAAATCGCCTGCATAAAGCATGTACACATAATAAATACCATACTCACAAATATTTAGTAGAGGATCATCATGGCAACCATAGCTTCAATCAATCCTGCAACAGAAGAAATATACAAAGAATTTGAGATGTTCAGTACAGATCACACATCCAGATGCATAGAAAAGGCTACCTGTGCATTCAAGGAATGGAGAAATACAGACATTGTACTCAGATCTGAACATCTCAGCAACACAGCCCGGGTACTGAGAAAAGGAAAGAATGAACTTGCATCTGTTATCACAGAAGAGATGGGCAAGCCTATCAAACAATCAGTTCGAGAAATTGAGAAATGTGCATCTACCTTTGAATATTTTGCAAATGAAGCAGAGAATCTCCTACAGCCCATTGAGCATGGAGCGGGTGCAAAAAAATCATATATAAGGCCTGAGCCTCTGGGACCCCTTCTCTGTATCAAGCCATGGAATTTTCCTTTCTGGCAGGTGCTCAGTTTTGCATCGTATGCACTGATGAGTGCAAACGTGGTTCTGTTAAAGCATTCAAGTTATGTACCCATGTGTGCACAGAAGATAGAGGATGTATTTCTGGATGCAGGAGTGCCTGAGGGAGTATTTCAAACCCTTATGATCGATGGAAAATGTGCATCTTCCCTCATAGGCCGGGATGAAATCAGAGGAGTTTCATTTACTGGAAGCACGCTCACAGGTGAGAAAGTTGCTGAAAAAGCAGGACGACATATGAAAAAAGCAGTTCTTGAACTTGGAGGAAGCGATCCATTCATTGTGCTTGAAGGCTCAGATATTGAAATGGCTGCAAGTACCGCTGCATCTGCCAGGTTTCTCAACTGTGGCCAGGTCTGCATATCAGCCAAAAGAATAATTGTCCAGGAGAGCATAGCAGACGATTTTATTCCTCTTTTTGCAGAACACACAGAAAAAATGAAAATTGGAGATCCAATGGACAGCAGTACAGATATTGGACCACTTGCATCCAAACAGCAGGTTGAGACACTGGATGTGCAGGTCAATGATGCACTTGACCATGGTGCAAATGTAGTGCTTGAAGGTGGAAAGATGGACGGAGATGGATATTTCTATTCACCTGTAATCCTTACAGACATTACCAGGGATATGAAGGTGTACAGGGAAGAAACATTCGGACCGGTGGCTCCCATCATCACAGTAAATGACGAATCTGAGGCCATACAGACTGCAAATGATAGTGATTTTGGTCTGGGTGCAACCCTCTGGTGCAGTGATGATGAAAAGGCAATGAAGCTGGCGGGTGAAATAGAGTCGGGAATGGTAGGAATTAACGGCTTTTTCAGACCAGAGCCTTCAATGCCATTTGGAGGGACCAAGAAGAGCGGAATTGGCCGGGAATTATCCAGCTTTGGCATGTATGAATTCATGAATCTCAAATCAGTGAAGCTGTACTGAGTTTCTCCCTGATGGACCAGCAATAGTTCTAAGAGCACTGCTGCCGATCATTAAGAACACTTATATTGGACTGCTCAATGTCGACCCTCTCCTGATAGATTATGGCCGGGGAATAGGACTTACAAAATGGCAGATTAATCGATATATCAAGCTTCCCAATGCATATCCTGCGATATTTGCCGGAATAAAGTTTTCAGCGATACTGGCAAACAGCATTGCAGTACTTACCGCCCTTATAGGCAGTGGAGGGCTTGGAGAGATCATATTTGAAGGACTTATCGGATACAATACACAGATGGTTGTTGCAGGTGCAGTACCTGCAGTTGTGCTTGCAATATTTATAGACCATTCATTTACCCTTCTTGAGAGAAAACTGACCCCACAGAATATCAAATATCTTGATACCGGCTGAAAAGGTTATTACCATTAAAGGAATATCTCAGCAATATTCAGGGTCCTAATATGAAAAAAATGGAACAGATAATAGCAGAAACAGTGTCATCAGATATGGCACACCTCATCCCTGCAAGATTTGATGTGCTGGGAGATATTGCAGTTGTCCAGATACCACCTGATATTGGACCATACAAAAGAGCTATTGCAGAAGCTATAGTTGAAAATCGCAGGGACATCAATGTTGTACTGAACAAGATTACAAAACTTACCGGTGACAGCAGAACAGCGTCTTTTGAATGTCTGCTTGGAAACAGGTTCACAACTGATTACCGTGAGTATGGATATGTATACAGGATCGACCTGGCAAATGCATTTTTTAACAGCCGTCTATCCTATGAAAGACAGAGAATACAATCTCAGGTAAAGACAGATGAGATGGTCGTTGTACCTTTTAGTGGGGTGG
The DNA here is from genome assembly GCF_000217995.1 of Methanosalsum zhilinae DSM 4017. Lineage (GTDB taxonomy): Archaea > Halobacteriota > Methanosarcinia > Methanosarcinales > Methanosarcinaceae > Methanosalsum > Methanosalsum zhilinae. Next base: position 2,093,596 of record NC_015676.1, read on the forward strand.
GTCCTTTTGCTATACCTGCTGCAAAAAAAGCAACTGTGGTTGCAGTTGATAGTAATCACAGAGCCTGCAGACTTTTGAAATACAATTCCAGGATAAACAGTGTTGAAGATAATTTATCAATTGTACATTCCGATGCATGCTCTATCAGAAGCATGTTCTCTCAGGATTTTGACAGGGCAATAGTGCCTGCACCCTATGGAATGGATCGATTCCTGAAAATAATTTCCGATTGCATCAAAAAGGGAGGTATGATACATTTCTATACATTTAAAAAGGAGCATCAGATACCGGAACTGATACACACATATCACCGGTCAGGGCTGGATGTCCGATTTTACAGGCGGTGCGGGAATGTAGCACCAGGTGTTAGCCGCTGGGCACTTGATCTGATAAAAACATAGTTCACTGTGTGACGGCAAGAGTTATTAGTATACAAACAGGATAGGGATTGAGAGAATATTGCGGATTGATCATTTTTACGATACAATGACAGAATCAAAACTGAAGAATAGGAAGATCACAATTATATGTTCTGCAGGTGACCCGGCAAGCCAGAACATTATGAAGGGCCTGCTTTCAATGTATAACTGGAATCAGATTGACAGGAAGATCGATGGTTTTAGCAAAGTATTTGAACACGGGAATTTCAGGATCGTGGAGATTGAATCCCATCATATCTACCAGGACGGAATTGATCGCAAGCTTATCTCCTTTGGGCTGGATCCTCTAATGATAATCTTTGCTTCAAGACACAGCAGCAGAGATGGAAGAAAACTGCTTACAGCCCATATCAGCGGAAATACAGCAGAGGCTGAACTTGGTGGCAGATCCCGGGAAGTTGCAATGGCCGCACCTGTTGCCATGAGAAATATCCTGAGATCCATGAGGGAACTCAGTAAAGAGATTGATTACGATGTCTCAATGGAATCCACACATCATGGACCAACTGACATCTGCACACCTTCCCTGTATGCAGAGATTGGGAGCACCAGCATCCAGTGGACAGATCCTGTTGCAGGTAGGATAGTAGCCAGTTCTATCCTGTCTCTGGACAATCCATTACAGGAGGAAGTACCTGTTGCAATTGGATTTGGAGGAGGGCATTATTCAGCCAGGCAGTCCATGCTCATATTCAATGCAGATATAGCATTTGGACATAGTTTCCCAAACTACCAGCTATCTGGAATGGATGCTGAGATCATACAGCATGCAATTGAAAGAACAGATCCTGACTTTGCCTATTTTGACAGGAAAGCAATGCCTTCAGAAGAAAGAAGCAGAATAGAAAAAATAATCAACCAGCTCGGTCTTGAGGTGATCAGGGAAAGTGAGATCCAGCAGATAAAGGGGATTTCCTGGAGTACATATTCAGAGATTCGCAGTACGGTGAACAGGATATATCCAGGTGCCACACCTGTGATCAGCAGATGCCTTCAGGAATTCCTGTCATCATCAAAGTGTACATGTAACACCAGTATCCGATCTACAGAACTCAGCAGAGACCTCATCCAGGAAGTAGATTCTGTTGACAGGAATTGTTTAAAGGATTTTTTTGAAGAATACCCGCTGATATATGCAGAGAAGACCGATGGTACACTGGCAAATCGTATTTTCAGTATTCAAGGTGATGGCATTCTACAGGATGCAGCCGGGAAATATATAGATAAATGCATTCAAATACTAAAAAAACATTATGAAATTGAATATAATTTCGATGATAATATATTATACATTAAAAAGAATAGGTTCAGTCCGCAACTTGCCAGAGAACAGGGCGTATCTCCAGGTCCAATGTTCGGGAAACTGGCAAACGGTCAAAATGTCAGAATAAATGGAAAAACTATAAAACCCGAAATGGTTTATCAATCTTATAAAAAGGAAATTAAACTGTAGAATAGCCAGCCTAGCAAAAACTATATATGTCATTCTAATGGGAGGATAATATTATGAAGTCCATTGTAGAAGAAGCATTGGCACGGTCCGCACAGGAGAGGAATTATACCTTGGACGATGAAGAGGCCGATATCAATGCAGAACTTGAAAAGATGTTACATGAACTGCAGACGTCAATAAAAGTCATAGGATGTGGCGGTGGCGGTTCAAACAGCATCCAGCGAATGAAAGATGAAGGAATAAGGGGTGCTGAGCTTATTGCACTCAATACCGATGCACAGCACCTGCTCAATGTCACAGCTGACAGGAAGATCCTCATTGGAAAAAAGAAAACAAGAGGACTTGGAGCAGGCAGTCTTCCCCAGATCGGAGAAGATGCGGCCCTAGAGAGTGTGGATGAGCTGCGCAAGGTTGTAACTGGAGATATGGTGTTCATTACCACCGGTCTTGGTGGAGGAACAGGTACCGGATCTGCACCAATTGTTGCAGACGCTGCAAGGGATGCAGGGGCCCTCACAATTGCAGTTGTGACCCTGCCCTTTGGTGTAGAGGGACATGTGAGGCGTACCAATGCAGAAGCAGGGCTGGAAAGATTAAGAGAGGTTGCAGATACTGTAATTGTCGTTCCAAATGATAAGCTTCTGGAAGTTGTTCCAAGACTTCCATTGCAAGCCGCTTTCAAGGTCTCTGATGAGGTACTTATGAGGGCTGTCAAGGGAATCACTGAACTTATTACAAAGCCAGGTCTTGTAAATCTGGATTTTGCTGATGTGAGAACTGTTATGCAAAACGGCGGTGTTGCAATGATCGGACTTGGTGAAGCAGATGGTGAGAACAAGGCAGCCGAATCCGTTCAAAAGGCATTGAGAAGTCCATTGCTCGATGTGGACATCTCAGGTGCAACCTCTGCACTGGTAAATGTGATCGGCGGTCCTGATATGACAATTGCAGAAGCTGAGACTGTTGTTCAGGAAGTGTACAGCCGTATTGATCCAAGTGCCAGACTCATATGGGGAGCACAGGTGGATCCGGAACTTGATCAGACAGTACGTACAATGATCGTGGTAACCGGTGTGAAATCACCACAGATATATGGAGAGGGAAGTGCCAAGAACGTTACCAGAAGATATGGTATAGATTTCGTTAAATAAATCTTACCACCATCTTTTTGCAGAATAATATCTTTTGCATTCCTTTGATCGAAAAGTATTTTATAGGTAAAGTCGTTTAGATGGCTCTATAATTATGTACCACTCTGAAGAAGGTTGTGGGAACAGGACTGTCATATACGTATAAATAAAAATTATAACTGGTTGTGAAAACATTGGCAAACGGTACATTCCAATCTGATAAATCAAAGAAGGGTATAATCCAGAGCTTGAAAACATATCTCAGGGTGCTAAAGCTTACAAAAAAGCCATCCAGAGAAGAATTTCTGATGATCTCAAAGATTGCAGCTATTGGTATCCTAGTTGTTGGTACAATAGGATTTATAATCTATCTACTGCTTACAGAATTTCCAAAGTTGGTGTAACTAAATGGCATCAGAGGATGAGGAATCCGCAATATTTGTAGTTAAGACTACAGCAAATCAGGAACGTTCAGTTGCAGTCATGTTAACACAGATTGCGAAAAAGGACAGACTGGATATACGTTCAATTCTGGCTCCTGATGAACTTAAAGGATACATATTGATCGAATCTCCCAGGGCAAGTATTGTGGAACAGGCTATACAGACAGTACCCCATGCCAGATCTATTGTGAAGGGACAGTCCAGTCTGGATGAGATCATGCATTTCCTCACACCAAAGCCAACTGTGACCGGAATAACTGAGGGAGCGATCATTGAGATTACCTCTGGTCCTTTCAAAGGTGAAAAGGCCCGGGTAAAACGTGTTGATGAAGGACATGAAGAAATCACTGTGGAGCTGTTTGATGCTGTGGTGCCAATTCCTATAACAATCAGAGGAGATACTGTAAGGGTACTTAAAAAGGAAGAACAGTCCTGAAACAATATCAATAATTAATAAATAATCAATTCAAACAAATGGTGATATTTAATGGCAAGTGTTGTGGAAGCATTAGTAGCTGGTGGAAAGGCAAATCCTGGTCCACCTCTTGGTCCGGCCCTTGGTCCACTGGGAGTAAACATCAAGGATGTTGTCGATAAGATAAATGAAGCTACCAGAGACTATAATGGAATGCAGGTTCCGGTAAAGATCATTGTAGATGAGAAAAAGAATTTTGAGATTGAAGTTGGAACCCCTCCAACATCTGCACTCCTGATGAAAGAAGCAGGTGTTGAAAAGGGAACCGGAGAATCGGGAACAAATGTGATAGGTGATCTTAAAATCGAACAGATCTCAAAAGTTGCCCGTATGAAAAGGAACGATATACTCTCATATTCACTTAAATCGGCAGCAAAAGAAATAATTGGAAGCTGTGTGCCACTGGGAATCACCGTGGAGGGACTTTCCCCCAGAGAGTGCCAGAAAGCTATCGATGAAGGACAGTTCGATGAGCGTTTTGATTCAGAAGAATGGTAAAGCGCACTTTTGAACTGAAAAACTTCATTTTAACCGATAGCTTTAAAACTAATTGATTCTCTATTGGAGTGCCTGTAGAGAGGCATACTTCTCTACAAAAATCAACCGTAGGAGGCAATAGCCGTAATGGGTTTTTACTCCGGAAACTACGGGAGGAATTGAATGGTAGATAATAGTATAGTAGAAGCCGTTAACAAATTACTTGAAGAATCCAAACCTAGAGGCTTTGAGGAAAGTGTTGACCTGGCAATAAATCTAAAGAACCTGGATTTGAGTCAACCAAAAAACCGGATTGACGAAGAAATAATACTTCCAAACGGTCTTGGCAAGGAGCGCAAGGTTGCAATCTTTGCAAAAGGAGACGTTGCACTCAAAGCAAAGAATGCAGGTGCAGATTATATATTCTCTGAAGAGGATATCAAAGATCTGGCTTCGGATAAATCAAGGGCAAGGGGGCTTGCAAATGAATGTGATTTCTTTATTGCAGAAGCCCAGTACATGCCAATGATAGGTAAATCGCTTGGTACCGTCCTTGGTCCCAGGGGTAAAATGCCGATTCCGTTCACAGGTGACAGAGATATTGCCAGTGTGATCAACACCCTGAAGAACTCTATACGTATAAGATCTAAGGACAAGCTTACTTTTCATGTTTCAGTTGGAAGAAGGAATCTCGGAACAGATGAACTGGCCGAGAATATTGAAACAGTTGTCCACAGGATAGAAAATGCTCTTGAAAAGGGTAAGCAGAATCTTAAATCGATACACGTAACAACCACTATGGGTTCATCCGTGAGGGTGGTATGATGGAAGAAACACTACATCACACAGAACATGTCCCTCAGTGGAAGAAGGAAGAAATTGAAAATATCAAGGAGCTCATCCGATCATATCCACTGTTTGCAGTCGCCGGAATCGGAGGAATACCTGCAAAACAGTTCCAGATCATGAGAAGGGAACTTAAGGATACAGCAGTTATCAAGGTATCCAGAAATACCCTCATCGAAAGAGCACTAAACCAGGCAGATGAGAATATAGGTCAGATGAATGAGTTCGTTGAACTTCAGACTGCACTGATGTTTACAAATGAAAATCCTTTCAAGCTATACAAGCTGCTGGAGCAGAGTAAAACACCATCTCCTATAAAAGCAGGTACAGTTGCTCCAAAAGATATTAGTGTAGAAAAGGGTCCAACCAGTTTCCCTCCTGGCCCAATACTTGGTGATCTGCAGAGTGTAGGTATTCCTGCTGCTATAGAACAGGGAAAGGTCGTTATCAAGGAGAACAAGGTTGTTGCCAAAAAGGGGGAAACAGTTTCTCAGAAACTTGCAGCAATGCTTGCAAGACTGGAAATATACCCACTTGAAGTTGGTGTGGATCTTAGAGCAGTCTATGAGAACGGATCCATATTTACACCGGATGTACTTTCAATTGATGAAGAACAGTATTTCCAGGATATTACAACTGCTTTCCAGAAAGCATTCAACCTTTCATTCAACGCAGCCTATCCAACTGCAGCCAACATCAATGTCCTTATCTCAACTGCAGTATCCAGATCACGCAATGTTGGTGTATTTGCAGGTGTGCTTGAACCTGAGATTATGGGCAGTTTACTGGGTAAAGCATATTCCCAGATGCTCTCACTTGCATCTGCAGCATCAGCTAAAGATGAAAGTGTGCTGGATGAAAAACTGAAGGAAGCGCTTGGAGCTGCAGTATCTGCCGCAACAGCCGCTCCACAGGAAACTACAGAAAGCACAGAACAGGAAACTGAAGAGGAAGAAGAGGAAGAGGAATCCGAGGAAGGCGGTATGGCTGGACTTGGTGCACTATTTGGATAAAAACTAGAACATAATATATAATCTTAAAATTACATTAATAACAGTAGGTGATTTGTAATGGAATACATATATGCAGCACTTTTGATGCACAGCGCAGGAAAAGAAATTACAGAAGATGGAATTACTTCCGTACTGGAAGCCGCAGGAGTAGAGGTTAACGAAGCACGGGTAAAAGCCCTTATAGCAGCTCTTGAAGATGTAGATATCGAAGAAGCAATGGCATCTGCCGCTTTTGCAGCTCCTGGTGCCGCAGCTCCTGCAGCAGAAGCTGAAGCTCCTGCAGCAGAAGAGGAGAAGGCAGAAGAGGAAGAGGAAGAAGAGGAATCCGAAGAAAGCGGTATGGCTGGACTCGGAGCCCTGTTTGGATAAAACTTTATCCTCTTCATTTTTTACCCGCTGCGGCGGGATTCTTTTTTTTGACGTTCAGATCAGGTAGATTTGACAGAGAAATATAATAAACAATGAATACCAAAGATAGGATTATGGTCCAGTCCTCTCCTTTGTTCTATCTTAAAACCCTCTGGCAGTTACATATCAGAAAGAGACCCGTGGTACTCTCCCATGGTATCAACTCAAGCTGTAATCTCAGATGCAGTTTCTGTGACTACTGGATGGAAGAAAGGGATGAGATGAGTACAGAAGAGATCTTCGATCTTCTCAGGGAAGCCAGATCTTTTGGAATTCTTTTCTACAATGCATGGACCACCGAACCATTGCTCAGAGAGGATCTTCCTGAGATTCTGGAATATGCACACCAGCTGGGAATGATTACATCTCTTATTACCAATGGAAAACTGCTTGAGGAGAGAATTGATGATCTGGAGCATCTTGATTATCTTTCTGTATCTGTAGATGGCATCAGAACTCATAAACAGATCAGAGGACTTGATTTTGCAGCTATATTACCTGGAATCGTAAAAGCCAGAGATAAATTCCACAAAAAAATATTAATAAACTGTGTTATCAGCAATAAGAACCTCACAGATATAGAAGATCTGGTAAAACTTGTTCAGGACCTGAACCTGAAGATATCATTTGAACCTGTACATGAATTTAAGAGTATAGATAAAAAAACATGGGAAGAGTTCGGGATAGATAACAGGCAGGAATATGAAAAAATTGTTGATAGGCTCATTGAGATGAAAAAGGAAGGATATCCAATAATCAATTCCATCACATACCTTAGCATGGTAAAAAATCTGGACCTGAACTACAGATGCCATGCATCAGATATAATACTCAATGTTACCTCAGACGGAGAGGTCGAGCACTGTCGTGTACGGAAAAAAAGTATCGGAAATATCAGGGAGGGTATAACAAATATCTGGGACAGATCAGATAATACTCGCAAGCATCTGACCTCCAGCTGTGAAGGGTGCCTGTTCTTTGGATATGTGGAAAACAGCCTGCTCTATGAGTTCAGGCCTGAGGTTATAAAAAACTATGAGTGGATGTAATGGTCAATCAGTATCATTACAGGCTTCAATTATCATCCGGTCTCCAGAAGAGATTCCCAGCTTTTTTGCAGCATTACCCTGATTTATAGCGATTTCAGCAAAACCATGACTCCCGATAAGGGCAATCATATTTCCTTCATCAACACGCCCATATGTACGACAGAAGGGAATCTTTCTGTTATATACAATAACTTCACTCCCAAAATCAGTTATCTGAGAGATCATGCTATATGGTATATTTGAAACGATGTTTCCAAAATCATCTACAAAAATAACCTCTCCGGATACTGAACTATCCTGAATAAGGGGCTGTTTGAAATCCAGGTCCACCCAATCATATACTCTCTCACCAACCTCATCAGCAGATGCTCCGCAGGAGAGATGAGCAGATACCGGTGCAAATATATCCCTTCCATGAAAGGTCGCTGACACCTCAAGCATAAATTTTTTGTTTTTTATTTCATATACTCTGAGATCTTGCCCTGCAATTCTTTTTGCTGCCGGTATCAGCAGACCGTTATCCGGGCCAACAAAAAGAACCCCCTGTGCATCTATCACAATGGAACGCCTGGATGTACCCACCCCCGGATCAACCACACCTACATGAATGGAATCCTGGGAAAAGTACGGAACTATTGAATAAATGGCAAAAGCCCCGGCACGGATATCAGCGTGGGAAACTGTATGTGTGACATCAACAATCCTTGCATCAGGATTAATCCTGAGAATAACTGCCTTCATAAATGCAGGATAGAATGATCCAAAATCAGTTGTAAGTGATATTAGCGACATCAAAGAGATATATCTGATTTAAAATATAAAATGATTATTTCAAAAAAAGAAAAAAGTAGAGTTATTTTGCAAGATTATAACTCTGGTTGACAATCTTAAGGGCACAGAAATCTCCGCACATCGTACATGATTCTTCATCTGCAGGAGCCCGGCTGTCCCTGATCTTACGTGCATATTCCGGATCAAGCGCATGTTCATACATATCCTCCCATTTAAGGCCTGCACGTGCTCTGGACATAGCAAGATCCTGGTCACGTTTTCCAAGACGCACCATATCACCAACATGAGCTGCAATCTTGGAGGTCTGGACACCTGTGACTACATCTTCCACATTGGGCAGTGCAAGATGTTCTGCCGGTGTCACATAGCAGAGGAAATCACATCCTACTGAACTGGACAGTGATGCTCCAATAGCAGTTACGATATGATCACGGCCTGGTGCAACATCAGTTACCAGTGGACCAAGCATGTAAAATGGCTTATTGTTGGTCATTGCTTTCATCAGCTTTACATTGGTCTCTATCATATCTATGGGTACATGCCCCGGTCCCTCAACAATTACCTGCAATCCCTGATCATGGGCCTTATCTGCCAGTTCAGCATTGATCACAAGTTCCTGTATCTGGGCCCTGTCGGTTGCATCGTGGACTGCTCCTGCGCGCATTCCATTACCCATTGAAAGAACCACCTCGTGCTCCTTGAGGAGCTCAACCAGGTAATCAAACTGACTGTAGAGGGGATTTTCCTTTTCATTATAGAGCATCCAGGTACTCATGAAGGCACCACCACGAGAGCAGAGGCCACCATATCTACCATGTGCCTTGAGCCTGTCAAGTGTCACCTGATTGATACCTGTGTGTATTGCCATAAAGTTTGTTCCCAGCTTTGCCTGGTCCTCTGTAGCTTTGAAGAGATCATCTTCTGTCATATGGACAATTGAACCATGTTTTCTTGTAGCCTCAATGAATGCCTGGTAGAGGGGAACTGATCCAACTGAAAGGGAGATGCTGTCAACAACTTTTTTCCTGATATCAAGGAAATCTCCACCGGTACTTAGCTCCATAAGAGTATCCGCACCTTCTCTTTCGGCTGCCTTTGCCTTTTCAATTTCCATATCAACATCCACAATATCAGAAGATGTACCAATGGATGCATTTACCTTTGTTCTTAGTCCCTCTCCAATACCGCATAATTTTACATCCCTGTAAGGAGATGTTGGGATTACGATCCTTCCTGCTGCAATACCCCTTCTTACAAATTCAGGGTCAACGCCCTCGGAAGCTGCAACTGTCTTCATTTCTTCAGTGATTTTACCATTCTTTGCATCATTGACTATACTCATATCAAATACCTCTATGATCTTTATATGTGTGATCTCAATAACCAAAAAGTCAGAATATTATATAATTCTTTTTAAAAAATAGAATTGAGAATATATCAATTAAACTTGATTATACCTTCTACAGGTGTCAAAAACATATTAATTATCACTAAGAATTGCTTTTTAAGAAGAAATGTAAGAACAGTTATTTTTTATTCTTCTCAATCCTTCTGATAGTGCGTATAGTATCCCTGTGAAGCGATACTATCAGATCGCTCATGAAACCAAATATCAGCACCTGAAAACCGGACAATATAAGAATGGCAGTAAGAATGGTCATGAGTTCACGTGTAACTCCCTTTAGCCATTCACTCACAACAAAAGCACCTGTAAGTATTCCAAATATCAGAAGTATGGTACCTATAATTCCAAAATAGAACATCGGGTTGTGAACTTTTGCAAGCTGATATATTGTAGCACCTATCTTGAACCCATCACGCAGAGGATTCAGTTTGGTTGCAGCTGCTTCACTCCTTGCAAGATATGTTATTGGAACCTCAGCAATCCTCATATCCTTTTTTACGCTTTCAATTGTGATCTCTGACTCAATTTCAAATCCGGTCTTGTTGAGTTCGAATGATTTGATGGCCTCTCTGGTAAATCCCCGATACCCGGACAGTATATCATTCAGCCATTCGCCATAGGCAAAACCAAAAAGACGATTTATAAGATAATTACCTGTTCTGTTCAGTCGAGTGAATGCACCCTTTTCATAATTTGCAAATCTGTTGCCTATCACATGATCTGCACGGTCCTCCAGAAGAGGATCAAGTAAACTATGTACATCGGATGCCAGATAGGTACCATCACCATCTGCCATGATGATATAATCATTCTCTAATAAATCAAAGGCCTGCTGCAGTGCCTGACCTTTACCCTTGCCTTCCTGAAGGACCACACTGGCACCTTCTGATATGGCAAACTCCCTTGTACGGTCGGTACTGTTGCCGTCAATTACAAGTATATCATCAAAGCCCTCTGACCTGAAATCCCTTACAAGCTGGGCAATGGTTGCTTCCTCATTTAATGTAGGAAGAAGTATACAAACATCAGGGTTATCTTCTTTCAAGATACTCACATTTACTTTTTTACAGCAATCCCATGCTGTCAAGCTGCTGTCTTACCACTTCAACACCCATTTCACAGTCTTCGGGGGATTTGCCACCTGTGACAACCAGTTTTCCTGAACTGAATATCAGAACTACTACCTTTGGTTCATCAATCCTGTATACAAGTCCAGGGAACTGTTCAGGTTCATATTCAATATTTTCAAGACCAAGTCCTATTGCAATTGCGTTTAGATTAAGTATTGCATGAAGATCAGCAGAGGCAACAATGTTCTGCACTGTTATATCAGGATCCTCAACGGTTTCGACCCCTATGGAATTGAGTTTGCGGGCCATATTCTTAATAACGGTGTGTACATCCTCCACATTCTTGGCACCTGTACAGACTACCTTACCGGATGTGAATACCAGAAAAGCAGCCTTTGGGTCAGAAACACGATATACAAGACCAGGAAACTTCTGTTTGTTATATTCTGCACCTTCAAATTCCATTTCTATCTTTGTCAGGTCAAAACTTTCTGCAAGTTTAGTGGATGCAACCACATTTTCGATTTTGATATTATATCCAGTCATAATCAAAGTCCTCAGCATTTAAAGTGAATGATACATATGAACAACCCTTATATATACTATACTCTTTTTATATATATCCTTTAAATACCTTATCCCGAAAAAACAGTATTATTCTTTAAGGCCATCTATAACTGCATCATATTTTCTGCACACCCTTTCAATCAAGCTTCCCTCCTTCTCATGAGTGGGTACAAGAATCCGGGCATCATGTGACACATCCACTCCATTGCTGGACACTCCATAATCAGGCGCTATTACAACCCCCGTTGAAGAAACCCCTATATGCAGATCTGACACTATCCTGGAAATCATATCTGTAGCAGGTTTTACCTTCCTGTCTATCACCATTGCCTTTGATACATATCTTTCCCTGAGCTCTTTGATTTTCTCTATACTCTCCCGGGCCTTATCGGAATCGTATATGTCTTCAAGGGATTGAATTGAATCTATAAGATCATTGAAAGTAGTGGATCCAATTTCAATGATCTCACCATCGTAATACCTGCTCACCTGTTCACTGTATCCCCTGGACACTATCAGCCTATACACATCAGCCAGTGAATCAAGTTCATCCTCATCCGGGCTGTATACATTTAGCACACGATAATCCTCTATTCCACACATTTCCATTAGTGATTCGTACATTGGAGTTATTGCAACAACCCTTCTTCCAAGCCATCTGTCAAGTCCCACACTTCCGCTCTGTTTTCTGGAGAGCTCAATTATCTTTTTCCTGATAGACTCTGGATCATTGGAATCAATTCCAAAATATTCTGCAAACAGCGGTGTTGTCTGAAGTATCCTTGTACGACCATGTGGAGCTGCGTTTACAAGGCCTCTGTCTTTAAGTTCACGTATATGCTCATAGACAGAATTACCCCTGATATCCACAAGTTCTGACTGGGCTATTGGTTGATGGTATGCTATCATGGACAGTGTTCTAAGTACAGGAGACTTTATTTCACCTGGTGCAAGACGACTCACAATATCGGAGTATCTGGGTTTGACCTGCATTACATATCGCTTCTCACCGGTCTCCACAATTTCAAGCCCCGTTTCCCTGCTACTGTATTCCTCCATGAGTGACCTGACAGTATCTATAACATTCTTTTCAGGGATATTTACGATCTTGGCAAGAGATTTGATATTGACCCCATCTCCTGCAACAAACAGGGCCGCCTCGACAATTTCCTTATGATTCATACTGCCAGACCTCTCATTGCATTATTGCAGCATCATTGCGGCTTATATAAAGTTCATCAAACAGTTCCCTCTGGTGTAGACGAATCTTCTTTTCTGTGGCAAGGAAAAGAAGTGAGATATAGGCCATTATCTGATCAGATATCTCTTCACCATAACCTGCTTCAAGTAAATGGCTAAAAGAAACATACTCATTTTCTTCAAACATACCCTCCAGAATTCCATAGAGAGATTCTGTAAGAACGGTTATATTTTCCTCATGTGCAATTTCAAGCACTTCATCAGTTGTAACTGCTCGGTTTTCACTACCCTTTCTGTGTTTTATACGGTCCCTTCGCCTAGTCTCAACTCGTTCTGCCTTCTGGAGTTCTGTGATCAATTCCTCAAGGGTAACAGGGCGCTTTGAACTTCGCCGGATCGGAAGATTTGGAACAGGATATTCCTCTATATCATAAAAACCAAGCTCTTCATCCAGAAAACCGTCTTCTTCTTCATCTTCCTCCTCAACATCCTCCACAAGGGCATTGGATTTCATTCTAAGAAGTATTGAAGCATACAGAAGTGTTCTTCCAGAAATCCTCAGATCAGTAATCTTCATCTCTTCTATTCTGCGCAGGAACTTGTCAGTGACCTCAACGATATCGATATCCCAGGGATTGATCTCCTCATTCTTTGCAAGGTTTACCAGAATTTCAACCGGTTCCCCTGCAACATCACCGGATAGTTCCAGCTTTGATTCATCCACACCAAGCTTTTGCAGGCTCTCTATAAAATCAGGATCCAGTGTGGGAATCAGATTGAGACTTCCCTGTCCCAGACTATCTGATATATCCTCAATTTCCATTTCCCTGGCAGTATTCAACGCAATTTCACACCTGTAATACTTGTAATGTTATTATCCTGCATTGCAACTCCTATTGTTCTTGAAGCTGCCTCTATCATTGGCTTTCTGAGGGATACCACAATAAACTGGGCATAGGTTCCGGATTTCTTTATACGCTGGGCCACCCTTTCTGCATTTGATCCATCCAGGAACATATCAATTTCATCAAATGCATAAAATGGTGCCGGTCTGTATTGCTGTATTGCAAAAACAAATGCAAGGGCAGTTAAGCTTTTTTCACCACCTGACATGGCTTCAAGCCTTTGCAGGGTTTTATCCTTAGGCTGGGCCTTGAGGGTTAGCCCACCGCTGAAAGGGTCTTCATAGTTGTCCAGAACCAGTTCACCTCTGCCATCCGAGAGTTCATTGAATATATTTTTGAAATGTTCATTGATACCATTGTAAGAATCCATGAACGCCTCTTTCTTGAATTTCTCGTACTGGTTTATGCGGATCAGAATCTCTTCTCTCTCATTGAACAGAATATCCCGTCTCTGCTCCAGTTCAGAAAGTCTTGATTTCACATTATCATATTCCTCAATGGCACGCATGTTTACAGGTTCCATTTTTTCCATAGCTCTTTCTATAGATGAAATCCTTGTCCTTACAGCTTCATAGCCAGGAACATCATCGGTTTCCTCCACACCTCTTCTCTCCAGTTCAGTGATCAGTTCACTTATCTGCTCTGTCAGGGCATCACGGGTAGATTCCAGAGCTGTCATTTCTCTTTGTGCATCTTCGAACCTGGACCTGGCAGCTTCGAACTCAGATTTGATATTGCGGTATTCACTCTGCTTCTGTTCTCTTCTTTTACGGGCCTCTGCAAGATTTTCAGATATCTGGCTCTCCTTGTTCTGCTTTTCTGCCAGAAGAGATTCAAGTTCTTCGATCTTTTTACCAAGGGAAACTATGCGATCCCTGTACTCTGACTTTCTATCTTCAAGGTCTTTGATCAGATTCCTGTTATCTTCAATTTTTTTCTGCGCATACTCATGGTCAAGACGCAGAGCATTGATCTGGGAATCTATATCCCGAACCCTGTCTTCCAGCCTTTTAATCTCTTCATCAATACTTTCAGCCCTTTTGTTAAATTCCGGAATCTGAGAACTGGACAGTTTCTTTTCCAGGTCCTCTATCCGGTCTGTAAGTGATTTGATATTCTCTTCAATTTCGTTCCTTTCAGAGACTACAGCATCCATCTGCTCCCGCAACTTTTTCTGTGCAGATTCAATCTCTTCAAGTTCCTGATTTCGGGATTCTATCAGACCTGCCAGCCTCTCACCACGCCCTGCAATCTCTTCAAGCTGCATTTCCTTTCTTGATATCATTTTTTCCAGGTCATCAATTTCCTTTCTGGTAGATGAGATATGAGCTTCCACAGAGTCCATCTTTTTTAAAGCGGTATTTCTCCTGGAGTCGTATTCCGTAATCTGTTCTGCCAGTTTTACCAGTTTCTCCTTTTCAGCAGCAGCAAAGGACAGTCTTGAACTCTGCCTGAATCCGCCTGTCATGGCTCCACTCTTTTCTATAGTCTCTCCATCAAGGGTAACCATCCGCAAACCACCCATCAGGCGTCTTGCGTTTTTCAGGTTATCAACAACCAGAGTATCTCTGAAAACATACCAGAAAGCTGCCTCAAATCTTGGATCAAAGTCTATCAGGTCAATGGCATATCCAACAACGCCTTCTCTGTCAGAGAGATCCTTGTAGGGTCTTCTGGCTTCCATCCTGTTTAGTGGAAGAAATGTTGCCCTTCCACCTCTTCTGCTCTTTAGATAATCAATAGCACCTGCCCCATCCTCATCGGTTTCCACCACAACTGCCTGCATGCGTCCACCAGCAGCGATTTCAAGAGCAGTGGCATATTTCTGGTCCACCTTTCCAAGCTCTGCAATAGTTCCATAGATACCTGGAAGAACCTTCTTTTTACGTGCATCAAGAACTATATCCACAGCTTTTGAATAGTTACCGGAATCTTCAGCAGCCCTGACGCGGGCTTCTACAAGTGCATATTCCTGCTGGTACTTGCGCAGAGTATCTTCCAGCTCAGTAACAACCTTTTTTATCTGGGATCTGTTGCTCTCCAGATCATCCATATCCTGTGTAAGAGTATTGATTTTTTCAGTGAGTTTTTCGATTTCATATTTTATTGAACGGGTATCACTGTCGGAGGACTCAACCTTTGATTTTGCATCATCGATCTCATTCTCAATCTCCCTGACCTCTGCAGACCTGCGCCTGAGTGCATCCAACAGACGGTCCTCTTCTCTTAGAAGTTCACTTTTTCTGTTCTTGAGATCTTCCAGTTCAGATTTGAGTGATGAGAGCTCATCCCTGGTACTTGCAAATTTTGAATCGATTTCTGCAATCTTGCTCATCACCAGCCTGTACTCAGTCCTGTGCTCTCCAATCTGATCATTCAGGCTTTCCTTTCTAAGCGTATTTTCCGATATCCTGGATTCCAGTTCATTGATCCTGTTCTTATCTTCATCTATCTCAACAAATACCTTTCTTCTGCGGGAATCAATATCCTCGATCTCACTTTCAGTAAGTTCAATACTGCCACTACATCTCGAAATTTCTCCCCTTATCTCCTCAATGTCTTTTTTGATCTGTATCTGTTCATCCTCACCCATCTTCCTGATGGTTTCTGTCAGTTCCTCAAGTTCATTCTCTGCAGTTTCCAGTTTCTGCGAAGCCTGTTCCATCAGACTTTGAAGTTCTTCCAGTGAACCCTTTCTGCAATCGATCTCATCTTTTACCGCAGTTAGTTCTGATCTGGCATCCTTGAGTTTGGACAGGAGAACAAAACCTTCATACTTCATTTTCTCCTGCCTTAGTGATCTGTATTTGAGCGCCTGGTCCCTTTCACCTCTTAATTTCTCAAGCTGTGTACCCACCTCGTCTATTATGATGTCAACCCTCTCAATTCTCTCCCTGACAATTTCCAGTTCATTTAGGGCCCTTTCCTTTTTATTGTCAAATTCAGAAACACCTGCTATCTCATCAACTATTTTACGGCGCTCTGTAGGAGTCATTGTAATTATACGGGTTACATCACCCTGCATAACTACATTATAGCCTTCCGGAGTGACCCTTGCTTTGGAAAGAATATTATGAACATCTGAAAGGCTTACAGGTTTTCCATTAAAATAAAAATAGCTGTAATATCCACTGTCCGTCTCCCTGATCTTGCGGGTAATTGTTACCTGGTCTGCATCAACAGGCATTTCACGATCAGTATTGTCAAAAACTATTGAAACCTGAGCAAAATCCGGTCTTTTATTTTTATTCCCATCATTATAGATCAGATCTGTAAGTTTCTCTGCTCTCAGGGTCCTTGAACTGGAAAGTCCCAGTGCAAACAGTATACCGTCTATGATATTGGATTTACCACTTCCGTTTGGGCCGGAAATGGTAGTGAAGTCATCAAAAAAAGGGATTCTGACCTTTTTACCAAAAGATTTGAAATTCGTAAACTCTATTTGCTTGATATACACACGATACCTCTGTTTTTTGGATGGATGCTAAAAATTATCACTGGAAGTTATCTTTTTTTGGATCCGAATAATCTCAGGATCATGATTTCCTGTATGTTGTGGTTATTACTGCATCCTCTCCTTCACGACTTTCCACAGATTCCAGTTCAGATTCCATTCTTTTTTTACCTGCTCTGTTGTCATCTGCTATAATATATTCAGATGTTTCCTTCTTACAGTCATTTGGTGCATTTTTTGGCCTGTTGTTGATAAAATCGGGATTATCACAACTTTCTGCGATTATATATTCAGATTCATCGTTCTTATTTTCTTCTGCATTCTTATTATCTGATGGAGGATTGTGGGCATCGCGTATATTGAACCTGACCTTTCTAAAGCGTGCATTATTATCAAGGGGATCGTTCTTTTCAGTCCTGTCCGAAAAAGGCTGTTTTTCTTTTTTCACAGTCTCAGGCTTTTGAGACGGGGCATCCCTTACTGCAGCTGACTCCAATCCTGATCGTGGAAAATCCGATACAGAATCAGCTTCAAAGGACTGTACCCGGGTCGGAAATGATTCAGGCGCATTTTCACTGAAATCATTATCGGGTCCTGATTGCCGAACCTTAATACCGATATCGGATCCATTATCCTGTTCAAATCTGCTTTTAAGTGTCCGGATTACCGACTTCTGATCCAGGAGCTCGTTCATAACTCCATTAAGATTATTTGAAATTTCCTGAACTCTGGATTCGAGTTTCCTGAGACGGTCGTTGACATCAGAACCATTCTGCATATCACGCTGCAGTTCATCAATAATTGAATCCTTGACGGTTTTTTTTATGTGTTCAAATTCCCTATCCTTTTCTGCCAGCTGGCGCTCAAGTCTCTCAATAACAAGATCCCTTTTTTCATTGTTCATGCAATACCTCGCAAACCATTCATCCCATAATATTCATTAAAATCAGAGTATCTGAATACATTATATTCAAAACGTATAATATAATTTATGGTGACATTGTATCCTTTACTGCATTAAATTTTTCCAGGCACTTATTCAAAAGACCGGAATTGATACAGTTCAAAATTATGATTTCGGAAAAAAGCGTTATACAAGGAATAAAAAAGTAAAAATACGAATATGAAAAAAAATATTTAAGAACCTTTTTTAGCTCTTTGGTCTCTTCAGGATAGCTGTAGCCTCTCCGTTCTCATCAATGTCATCTCTGATCCAGACAAGTTCCCATCCTTCATCTCCCAGCTCCTCAAGATCCTTCATCTGATGGGGCAGATTGATCACATTTATTTTCCTAGCATCATATTCCCATTCTTTCATTTAACCACACTCCTCATTTATTTCAATTAGTGTTAATATAATTGTATTTAAATTATATATAACTTGGGATTTACGGGATCGGTGACCCTTTTCCAGTCTTCAGCCAGATGAAATAAATGAAATGTTTGTCACAGGGTCCTTCTCAACTGAGAACACAAGATCTGCCGAGTCGATAAGAGATTCATCATGGGATACGATCAGGATCTGTCCCACGCCCACATTGCGCATCATATCAATGAGTTTTATGAGCTGGTGTATATGACCACGGTCCAGAAATACCGTTGGTTCGTCCATTATCAGAGGAGGAAGGTCAATTGAATCATTTCCTCTGCCCATGGACATGAGCCTATAGATAGCACATCTGAGTACTAGATTAAATATTGCCCTCTCTCCTCCACTTAAAAGCTTTGGTTCCAGTGGAGTACCATCCTTCTCATAGACTGTGAAATTGTAATCCTGGTCCAGTTCTATACGGGCATAGGCATTGTTGGTATACATGAGTGAGAATATCTCATTCATCAGACTGTCAAGGGCATCGATATTCTTTAGACGAAGTTCTGTTCTGAGGCGTTTATACATATCCTCCAGTGATCGACCTTCTTCATATACCCTCTCAAGATACTTCTTCTGGTTGATCATTAGCTGAAGGTCTTTTTCAAGTGTAGACAGCCGGCTGATATCAGCTTCAAGTTTCCCTTCCTGTCTTGAAAGCTCATTCATTTTTTCATTCATTTTTTCAATATCATTACCCATGTTATCATAGGCTTTTCTGTAAAGCCTGTAATTTTTCTTCATCTCATCTATATTCTCAGCTTCAAGCTTCTTTCTAAGTTCTGATATTCGCCTCTGGAGATCAGAGATATTCTCTTCCAGCATCTGCACCTTATCCTGATCCGATTTGATACCATTCTCAAGCTGTTCAGCTTTACTGAGATATTCCTGAACTTTGTCAGTATTTTTCATTATGTGTCTGATACCATCAAGTTTCTTCTGGACCTGTGAGTATTCTGTTTTCAGATTTGTATTTCTGGAATTCAATGATCTGGAACTGTCAGAGAGTGAATCAAGAGCCCTGATCACCTCTTCCTTTTGATCCTTTAATGAAACAATTTCCTCTTCCAACTCTGCAATTTGTTTATTGTAATCATCAATCATTTTTCCGTTTGACTGGATATTTGTCTCAGCGATCTTTTTCTGATATGTATAATCCTGCAGTTTCCTGTCCAGTTTTCTTGCAAGATCTACCTTTTTGATCCTCTCTTCGATCTCTTTCTGTTTTCTCTCAATATCCAGTAGTTCACTGGAGTATTCTTTTACCTTCATGAGATCTTCATTCTCTTGTTTAGAGACTGGAGAACCTTCAAGATCCTGACCACAGGTTGGACAGATTCCTTTCTCGAGCATTTCCCTGTTTGTCTGTATTTTTTTATTCAGCTCTTCCAGTCTGGTCCTTATCCCACTTTCCTTTCCATGCAATCGCTTTTGCTGATCTCTCAGAAGTCCCATGATCTCATCGATTTCTTCAAGCTTTTCAGGTGAGAATCCAAGGTCTTTGGCCTCAGCAACTGTATCATTTTTTTTCTGCTCCATCTGCCTTACAGACCTTTCAAGGTCCTCAATTTCACGGGATCTGGAATCCAGATGTCGCTTTAGATCAGCAATCCTTCTGTTCTTTGAATTCAGCTGTTTTTCCAGAGATTCAAGTGACTCTTTCTTCTGTTTCCTTTCCTTTTCCAGTGAGCTGATTTCATGATTCAGAGCATTTATTTTATCACTTATATTACGCTCAAAAGTTTCTATTTCAGATGCAACCGTTCCCATATTTTCTGCATCAGCAGATATCCCAAGGTTGGTCTTCAATTTTCGGGTCTCAGCTTCAAGTTCACTCATTGCCCTTTTATAGGACCTTATCTTATCTCCAGAACTTTCAATGGACTGATAGAGAGATGCTTTTCTGTCCATCAGCTTATTTTGTTGACCTTTAAGAGAAGATAGGTCATCCATAACCTTGTCATATTCCCGGATGTCGGTTTCAAGACTATTGATCTTTACCAGGGCTTTATTTCTCTTCTCCTGGAGCTGGCTGATTTTAACCTGGAGTTTTTTGGATTCCTCTTTAAGGGCAGAAAGGGTATCATAAGGATCCTGTGATCTGATTGTTTCAATCTCAGACTTAATATCCCCGATCTTCTGGTCAGTATATCTCTGGTGGCGACCTATGCCGGTCCTGGCACTGACCGACCGTTCCTGGTATTCCTCAAGTCTTCCAATCTGCAGCAGATCATCGATCATACGCTGGCGATCCTGAGACCTTGCATTGATGAGCACATCAATCTCACCCTGCCTTATATAAACACAGTTTCTATATGCTTCCTCATCCATCCCAAGCATATTGCATACAAATTCATATGTCTGGGTAGCCTGGTCTGCAATCACCTCATTTCCTGATCTCACAACCGATCTGGTACTGGTAGCACGTCCGGTCTTTGAAGACATCCTGAAGGCCTGTTCAATCTCAAATATATTTCCATCATATTCAAACTCAAGATTGATGGACGCCTTTGATGATCCTTTTCGTATCATATCCCCGATCACATAATCCTTTGTAAGGGCCCTGCTTCCAAAAAGAGCTATAAAGCAGGCTTCCAGGAGACTTGACTTTCCACTGCCATTGTTTCCTGAGACAACTGTGACCCCGTCATCAAAAGAGATATCCAGATTTTCATAACTTCTAATATTTTCTATCTGAAGGTTTTTCAGTTTCAAAGGAAATCCCCCAGATTATGTTGTTTTAATGAGCCCTGTTTACCTTGTTCCGGTCTAGCAGGATCTGTATTTTCAGGAGACTGCTCTTTTGAAGTCCCTGTTTCTGGCTCCTCATCAGACTGTACGGTTACCACATCTACCTCTGATTCTATCAGGGATCTTCGAACCTGGGTTGATTCTTCTGGTTGCTTATCATCTGAATTTAAATTATCAGAGTATACCTGTTCATTATCAAAATCCATCTGTTTAAAGTCCATAGTCTCCATCATGCTGGCAATACGCTCTTCAGATTCTGCATCAACTCTGCTCTTTGGAATATTCAGATCCCTAACGATCTCATCAATAAGCAGACCTGCAGAAGTCAGATGCATCCTGTGGATCTCTTTTTTTACGGCCTCGTCCGGGTCTGAGAATGAAACCGATACTGACAGGTCATCAGGTCTGTTTCCTGCAATTCTCATATCCCTTACACGGCTAACAAGGGCACCCCTGCTCCTCACGTGTTCCTCAATATCTGTATAGGATACAGGTACAGATGTCTTACCATGAATATCTACAAAGACCACCCTGTCCTTAAGATTATGTTCATCTATTTTCCCAAAAATATCTTCATATATATCTGATACTCCACTGATGTTCACAGGAATGAAGACAAATTCCCTGGTAGGTATATGGCGGCGACTGATATCAATTCCCGAATTCGATATTTTCACTATATTGTAGGAACGCCTTTCCTTCTCCGATGCACTGTTTCTTTCGGTACTGCCACTGTATGTTACCCATGTATCTCCTACCATGGTTTTATCATGTATATGATAATCTCCCAGCAATATTGCATGAACATTGAAAGGAAGGGAATCAATAACTTTTCTGCAGTCCCATTCCCCAAAAGGAAACGGTTTCATTAGCTGATGCATTACAAGTATATTATAATCAGATTCTGGATGCGCATTGAAAAGGGAATAGTCAAAGGAGGATATCTTTGATCTGGATACATTGTCAATACCATAGATTGATATCCCACCAATCCTGTATGGTTCAGTTCCAAGTCTTACCGCTATTCCCATGTTTTCAAACAGGTCAAGCCACTGGGAATTCTGTTTGCTCTCATGATTTCCCACAATTGCCAGAAACGGAATGTCTGCACTTTTAAGCTTTGACAGAATGGCTATGGTATCAAGAATATCATCAAGTGTAGGATTGCGGGTATCAAAAAGGTCGCCTGCATGTATTACCGCATCAACATTCATTTCAATGGAGTCATTGATCACAGAAGAAAAAGCATTCAAAAAATCCTGTCTTCGAATCTCGCTATGGTACTGCTTATATCCAATATGTGAATCCGCTGTGTGAACCAGCCTGATCTCAGATCTCATTCAAATCCCCTGGTATATTACCCAGGATACATATTGTCATTCTATATAAATCAAGTTCTCTGATCTGCCTACATGGGACAGCATATAATTAAGCAATGGCAGTATCAGATCTTTATTTGATCCGGACATAATATCTGAAAAATAAGAAAAATATAACAGGATCAGTCCTCTCGTTCCAGTTCCTGTATAATATCATTAACCGTAAGTTCTCCTCTTCCAACCCTCTTTACCATAGGATATATGAAAGAGCAATCATCAATGGCACTCCACCTTTTTTCACCCACTCGCCTGATAACCTCATTCATTACCTTACCACACTCAGAGCAATATCTATCATCACTTTCTTTCCCGCATATTTCGCATTTCATAAAATGCCTCCTGTACTTAAAAAATGTTTGTTGGATTTAAATAAATTGTGGTTCCAGGAATAATTATATATCATTTATAGACACCAACATATTCTCATGACCCTTGAACCGGTACATATGAAAGCAATATCCAGCCTGGCTTCCAGTATAGATACATCGATTACAGAGGATGAACCTGATATTGCAATCAATCTGTTCAGTCTCCTGCAGGAGCTGACCTTTCAGGGCGATACTGTGCTGAAAGCTCTGGAAAAACTGAACCGTTCAAAGGTCAGTATGGATGAGATGTCGCTATCAAGAGATAACTTCAGTACCACATACTCCTGTGATAGCGGGAGTACCAATCCAATAGCTTTTGATAACGGAACATTTGTTGATTTCTGTCACTGTGCAGTTGCTTCCACACCTACTGATCCGGAAATACACCGAAAAAGGACCATAGTGGCAGCAACCTATTCTCCAAGCATGTATTCAGGCATACATGCAGAACATTCATGGACATATTTTGACGAAGGGATGGGAAGAAAAAAGATTATCAAGATCCAGCCTGGGCTACTGAACAAGCGAACCCGTAGAATGGTTCATGATATTGCACTCTATTATGCAGAATCCGAGCACATTCTGTGGATGATGGAAGAACTTGACAGGGAAGGATTCTTTATCATGGACGGCCCGATTTATCCAAAGCAGCTAATGTACTGGATGGTTGTTGATTCCGATGATATTCAGATCCGGGATGATCCCAATACAAAAAAGATTCTCCAGAACTATGTTGATATAGTGGATCATCATATAGAAAACAGTATACCTCTGATCGGATTTGTAAAGAACCCGGAAGATATGCAAATAATGAGAACAATACGCAGGGAGAAAAAAAGATCGGATATCCCCTGGCTACTGGACGCTCAGTTCTTCAAATGTGTACTCTCACCACCCATCCACAGGCAACAGGAAAATAGTAAACTGAAAGGACATATCACCTATACCAGCTGGTTCCTGCAGCCAAACCAGTTCTATGAAAATATGTTAAAGGAGAACTCACCCCTTGTGGACAAGTCAATAACACACAAGTTTCCCTGTGAATATTATGCACTGACCTTCTTTATGGTCTATGTACCCTCAATGAACACCATATTCAAAATCGAAGCCCCTTATGGACTCACAAGGAATGAGGGGATGAGAGATATGATCAAAACAAAGGTCCTCCATGACCTGTCAGTTAATAAAATTCCTTTGACCCTATCAAAAGCAGATTCAATTGCAAAGATAAGGTTGGCAGAACGAAAGCAGATCATCAGGGATTTCAGGAGCATGAGAGTGGACACAGAATATAACGATATTCGCTGGAGTGAAACGGATGAATATAGATGAGGATATAATGGCCTACGCCAGGACAGATGATGAATCTGGCAGCCACAATAACAATGAAGATTTTGAATTTGAAGAATATATAGTTCCAGATACTGACAGATCCATAAATGAGAATGTTCTGGATGAAGCTTTTGGAATAATCACAACAGGAATAGAACCACTGGAAATCACTGAGGCCGGTGCAAAGCTTACGGCATATATTTCCACAGGGCGCAGAAACGATATACGTCTGGGTATGTATGTGATCGTACCATATGGAGATGAGGACCTTTTTGCCAGGATATGGAAACTCCAGTACCTCCAGGAATTTGATGTTGATGATGCCACTGAGATACATTCGATGAGAATGCTCAAATCAAATACCACCAGTGAAATGGACTATAAATTTCTGGCCTATCTGGATCCTATCTGTATACTCTATGAGCAGAAGAAAGAAGGTATGATTACACGCAGAATGAGTGACAGAATACCCAGACCAAATACTCCGATCATGCCTGTAAACGATAAAATAAAAATCCAGACAGGTCTAAACATACCAAAGGAAGGCATATTCATGGGTCATCTAAGTGTAGGCGGGGAACTGATACGAACACATGCATCTCCCCCTACAGTACCATATTACCTGAGAAATGATTATTCAATGGGAGATCCTCTGGTATTCAGGCATCTTCTTATCTGTGGAAGTACAGGCACTGGAAAAACCTTCCTGACAAAAAATATTATCAGGCAATTCATGGACGAAGACAACAGGTATCAGCTGCGTCTTGATAGTGAAACAAAGAAAAACCCCTGTTTTGTCATAATGGACCCTCAGGATGAATATTCCCAGCTATTTGAGGATAACGATGTTCTCACATCTGAAGATGAAAATAACTTCAGGTCACACAGGATCAATTATGGAAGGTGGTCCAGAACCAGAACATTTGCTGCAAAGGTTCAGGACCATAAATACAGCGGGAAGTCAAGGGCCCAGCAGATCGAATTTACCATACCCTTTGAAGTGGTAAGGTCAAATTCCTGGCTGATAGCTCCTGCAGGCATGACAGAACTTCAGTATATCGCAATGGATCTGCTTCTTGATGACTATTTCAGAAAAGGGAACATAACCAGACCAACCTACAGGGGTTTTATTGACTATATCAGTGACGCAGGCACCAGAGCCACCTATGTGGACAGCGGTAAGATACATGAAGCATCCTATGACGGGATTGTCAGAAGAGTGAATAACCCTTCCTTCAAAAAAGTATTTGACCAGGATGCAGCCCCGATTACAGAAATGCTGGCAGATGTATTCAAACCCGGCTATATAAGTGTATTTCCAACAGAATATATTAATTCACCACGTATCAGGGATCTGATAGTACTTACCCTGATGACGGTAATCGTGGATAACAAGCTCAGCACTTCAGGTAACCTGGATGTCAAGAATACACCCATAATACTTGGCCTTGATGAAGCTCACAGGTATCTTGCAAGGGTGGATGGCGAACATTCCAGAAGGATAGTCTCAAAGTTTGCCGATGCTGCCCGCCAGGGACGAAAGGAGGGACTCGGGCTTCTGCTGATAACACAGGATCCCCAGGATATTGATGATACCGTGTTCAAGCAGGTAAACACCAGAGTTATCCTCAACCTTACCAATGACTCTGCGATCAATGCCCTCAATGTAGCAAAGGAATATCAGAAAAGAATTCCCTATCTTAAAAAGGGGCAGATGATAATACATAGTCCTGATAACAGCGATATTGTTGAAATCACAGGATTGTCCAGATGTGTTGTCAGACATATCTGAAATATCCCATATTTCTCTATCAGAATTTACCGAAACGTATATATCAGGATAGCTACTATGAGATCAATCATCCTTTATTTATGAAAAATGGGCCGGTAGCTTAGTCAGGCAGAGCGATGGACTCTTAATCCATAGGCCGAGGGTTCAAATCCCTTCCGGCCCGTTTTTAATTATTTTCTGCTTTTTCTAATGAAAACTGATCTGCAGGCTCACCCGTAGTTCCTGTGATGATTCAAATGGATATTAGATTCTGTTTATCAATACATTTTATATGATCAATAGAATTGTTCTAATTAATGGGAATGCTTTTAGTAGGCACATTGAATTCTGTTACATCTTGTTTTCGCATTCTCAGGTAATTTAATATTATATACTATTCTTGATTCTTAAATAATGTTTAAAACATTATCAATTTCAAAGGTGTTTAAATGGTAAGAGTATACTGGACAATTAAATGGAACGGAAAAAAGATTGGAAAATCAAAGGATTTTGTGTGCATAGATGGTCTAAAATACTTTTCTAAGGATGATATTGATATGCAATATTTGAAAGAAAATGATCATCAAACAGAAGATGATAAAGGACCTATAAAATATTATGATATTGTAATAAACGATGAAGTGTACAAAAACGGTGCATGGTATTACGCAGAATATCAAACACGTGCTCGTGACTTCAAGAATTATGTAGGCTTTGCTGAAGATGTTGATCTTTCCATAGTTTAAATTATAAAGTGAGCCAGGGCTTTTATTTCTGATTGGTAGATATGCTTGTGCTTCACAAACCAGCTGCAGTTAAATTAGAAATCTATGTATATATTTGATTTAGCAGGTTCTATTCTTCCTAGAGATTTTTCAGATAGGAAACAGATTCAATTCCATCTTCCAGATCTCCCATCTCTGTTACAAACATGCATTTGTGACCTGGAAGCTTCTTCACCAGATTTTTCCAGTCGATATTGCCTTTGCCTGCTGGCAGATGCTCATCTCTTTTTCCCATATTATCATGGATATGAACATGTCTTATCCTGTTGCTGCACATGGAAATAAACTCATCTATATTTCCATTGGTATTGGCATGGCCTACATCAAATGTCATGTATATGTTATCCCTGTTCACACTATCCAGTATCTCGATCATTTCCTGGGGACGTCGTCCCATGATCTGCATCACATCTGGCATATTCTCTACAGCTATTCTGATACCCAGTTCTTCACCGGCATCGGATATGATCTGCAGGGATTCTATGTTTCTTTTCCATGCCAGTGACGGAACCTGTGCTCCATATGGAGAATAGTGGCCTGGATGTATCACCGCCAGATCAACGTATTCAGATGCCATTTGCAGGTCCTGGAATAGCTGTCTTATAATTTCACGATGGATGCTGTCATTCAGACAGGCAAGGTTCATATCAGAAAAAGGCAGGTGGATTGTCAGTTTCAGGTCCGTAGTCTCATATATATCTTGCAAAAGTACCAGGTTTTCCTCATTGAGAGACTGGGGACCTTCCTGAACGATCTCCCAGCCGGAATAACCAATATCCTCCAGTTCATAGGCCCACTTATAGGGATTATCTGCAACAGTACGGGATGAAAAACTCAGGTTCTTGATCTTCAAATAATTCTCCCCATTCAGCTATCAGTGAATATATTTAACCAGTACAGAACTTATTCTTTAACATAGCTTATATCAAGTTCGGTCTCTGGTACACCATCTCTGGTGTGTGGTGCAAGCCATTCAAAAAGGGATTCCAGTTCTTTTCTGGAATGAGCTTTTATTGTCAGGTGAATTGATCCAAGTGGTTCTTCAGTTGCCGGGAAGTTGATATGGCCAACTGTTGCCACCTGCTTGTTTATAAGTATGCAGGTATATGAACCATCAGATGACTGTCCTTTTTCCAGTTCCTTTCTTGCTGTATCCAGTATCTTTTCCTTCCTGAGCAGATCATGCATCCTTTCCAGTGAATTCAGCTTCCCATGTCCTATGATATTATATGCACCAGCTGATTTTTTCAGCTCCATTTCGATCTGGGGGAATATATTGTCAATTCCATCCATTATCCTTGAACAGTTTTCTGTAGGATTTACTGCAGCAGATATTTCAACATCTATCATATGTACTATCTCAATATTCTTTCTATATTATCTTTGAATTCTTCGAGTGTGGAGGTATTATCTACAACCACATCGGCATCTTCCATTGCCTGCCCCATTCCCCAGCTCAGTTCCCTTGTGTCCCTGCGGATAAGGTCATTGAAATCACTCATATCATCACTTCTACCACGCATCCTGATCCTTTCAAATCTGAACTCAGGCGGGGCACTGATGGATATAAGTTTGAAGTCATCCCCGAATTCTTTTTTGAAGTATTCAACCTCGGCAATTCCCCTTACACCATCCACTACAACTATATCTGAACCGACCTTTTTTATTTTTGGTACGCACCTCTGTGCCACAGCGTGCATTCCTTCCCTCTCCCGCAGGTCATTGGCCACCTGGCCAACATTTTTATCTGTAGGCTCAAGACCTCTTTTTTCAACTTCTTCCCGGATAACATCTCCCATGTTAATGACATTGATCCCAAAGTCCCTGGCGACCATTGATGCTTCAGATTTGCCTGAAGCAGGCATTCCAACAAAAGCTATAATCTTCATTGTTATTTATCCTTATGGATATATTATTTAAAAGTTGTCAGTACTTCTGATCTATACCCAAAAAGATAATTTAAATTATTAAACATCCGGCTGAACATGGCAAACTATTTATTCACACAGATAAGAATTTAGTAGTGATAAACTCAAAGGGGATCTGGAGGTAAAAGTAATGACGAAGTATGTGATAATTTCAAAACTTACAGATGAAGGGGCAAGAACTCTCAAGAAAAATCCACATAGAATAAAAGAAGTAAACGACGAACTCAAAGAGATGGGAGTAGAGGTTCTGGAACAATTCTTTATACTTGGAAAGTACGATTTCATCAATATCGTTAAAGCAAAGGATGAAATAGCAATTTCCAGAGCAGTGGTTGAACTGGCAGCCAGGGGAAGTATAAGAACCCAGACATACACTGCAATACCCATAGATGAATTCATAGAATCCATGGACTGAATAGATTCGGTGGTCCAGCAGTTGATCAGTATATTTTGATCAATATATCTTACCAATATATTCAGAGAGGAATAAAAATGACTGGCTTTAAAAAGATAGCAATTGCCACTGATGGTTCAATCAATTCAAGAGATGCAGTAGATGCAGGAATAGAACTGGCAGGTGTTACAAACGCAACAGTAGATGCAATTTATGTTATTCACTCTCCTCTGACAAAAAGCAACAGTTCTTCCCTGTCAGAAGAAGGTAAAAAGGCAACCTATTATGTCAAAAAGGAGGGAGAAGAGAAGGGAGTGGATGTAAAACCTGTGAT
Source organism: Methanosalsum zhilinae DSM 4017 (assembly GCF_000217995.1). GTDB lineage: Archaea > Halobacteriota > Methanosarcinia > Methanosarcinales > Methanosarcinaceae > Methanosalsum > Methanosalsum zhilinae. Next base: position 2,123,134 of record NC_015676.1, read on the forward strand.
ACTTGAAGGAAATCCGGCAGAAAAGATTATAGAGTATGCAGAAAAAAACGATGCAGACCTTGTGGTAATGGGTACCAAAGGACATTCCGGAGTAAAAAGATTCCTGCTTGGAAGTGTAGCAGAGAACGTTGTCAGACACTCAAAGGTACCTGTCATGATCGTACAGTCAAAATTCACACAGCCTGTCGAGGGAAAAAGGGCCGGAAAGCTTTCCAATGAGGAAATGAGAGAACAGAAATTAAGGGAAAAAAGGGAACATGTAAAATACCCTGACTGAGGAGATGTATAATGAAGAGCAGAGTCTACCAGAAGATCATGATAGCCACAGACGGATCTCAGAACAGCATGAAAGCCGTTGCTTCTGGAATTGAGATCGCCAAACTCAGCGGTGCAAAGGTATATGCAGTATATGTAGTTGATACCAGCTACAAAAAATATCTTGCAGATTTTAAAGATAAGGAAAAGGTGCATGAATACCTGGTAAACCAGGGGAAGGATGCTATTTCGCATGTGGAGAAAGCAGGAGAAATGAAAGACGTTCAGGTAGAACCTGTTATAGTTGAAGGAAATCCTGCTGTTGAAATTGTCAACTATGCAGAAAAAAATGATATGGATATGATAGTGATGGGAACCATGGGAGTAACCGCCTCCAGGAAATTATCCATTGGAAGTGTTGCGGAAAATGTGGTTAGGACCTCAAAGGTACAGGTTCTTGTTGTCCAGCGCTACACTCCAACCAGTCAGAATAATGAATGATTCCACATACATTTCCCACATATCTCAACATTTTACATATTTTTTGCTGCTATTTTGAACCGTTTTTATAAATATCAGTGCATCCACTCACCGAAAGACTAAATAGTAATTATGCATTAAGGAATTCTACACAATTAAACATTGCAATTATCGCTGTGAATTTAGCTGCATTCAGGGATAATTGCATGTAATTGCGCATGTGACCAGATATCAGGCACCAGGCTAGTGAGCAAGCCACTGCAATCATCAACAATTGTGCTGTTATCTAACAAAAATATGACCATGCTTTGTGACTTAGGGAGAATCAATAATGAAAGAGATAAGAATTCATGGTAGAGGTGGGCAGGGTTCTGTTACTGCCGCCGAGCTCCTGGCTGTTGCAGCATTTGCTGATGGAAAATACAGTCAGGCATTTCCAGCATTTGGTGTGGAGCGCCGGGGTGCTCCTGTACAGGCCTTTACCAGACTCAGTGACAGACCAATCAGACTGAGAAGTCAGGTATACCAGCCAGATTACGTGATAGTTCAGGATCCAACCCTTATTGAGGTAGTAGATGTTGCAAACGGTATAAAGGACAATGGAACAATTATTATCAACAGTGAGTTTGAACCTGAACAGTTCAGTTTCAGTACAGGAGCAAAAGTAATGACAGTGGATGCAACAAGGATTGCACTGGATGTTATTGGAAGACCAATTGTCAATACCATTCTGCTGGGAGCTTTTGCCGCTGCAACCGGAGAGATTCAGCCAGGATCCATTGCAGATGCAGTAAAGCAAAGATTTTCCGGTAAGATCGGAGAAAAGAATGCTGAAGCTATTGACAGAGCATATAACATGACCATGGAGGCAAAGGCATGAGTATCACACCAGGAGGAGTATGCCAGCCAGGAACCACTCGAGAAAACAAGACAGGCGGATGGAGAAACTTTAGACCTATCTATCATTACGATAAATGTATAAAATGTAAACTCTGTGAACTGCTGTGTCCTGATATGTCGGTTATTCTGCGAGATGATGGATTCTATGATTTTGATTATGATTACTGTAAGGGATGTGGACTCTGCGCCAATGAATGTCCTGTAGATGCCATTGAAATGATTCTGGAGGAAAAATAAAATGGCTGTATTACGCGAAACAGATAAAGATAAGATGACCGTTGTTGAAGGGTCATATGCAGTTGCACATGCTGTCAAAATATGCAGACCAAATGTCATTTCAGCATATCCCATAACTCCGCAGACACACATAGTTGAGGAATTATCCCAGTTTATGGCAGATGGAGAGATCCCAAACTGTGAATATATGAATGTAGAATCAGAATTTTCCGCACTCTCAGCACTTGTTGGTTCAGCTGCAACCGGAGCCAGGACATATTCGGCCACAACATCTCAGGGCCTTGCACTCATGCATGAGGTTATGTTCAATGCTGCAGGTATGAGACTTCCAATTGTCATGACAATCGTTAACAGGGCAATGAGCGCTCCAATCAATATCTGGAATGATCAGCAGGACTCAATATCCCAGAGAGATACCGGATGGATCCAGTTATATGCTGAGGATATACAGGAAGCATCTGACATGATCGCACAGGCGTACAGGGTTTCTGAAGATAAGGATGTACTGCTTCCTGCAATGGTATGTATGGATGGGTTCATACTATCCCATGTATATGAGCCAGTTGTACTGCTCGAACAGGATCTTACAGACAAATACCTAAAAAAATACGAAACAGAGCTCAAACTTGATCCAAAGAATCCATTAAGTTTTGGAGCTTTTGCTGATCCTTCAACCTATACAGAATTCAGATACCTGCAGCAGCAGGCAATGGATATAGCCCTTGAAAGGATTGAAGAAGCCGCTGATGAGTTCAGGGATATCTACGGTAGATATTATGGTGGTCTTGTAGATGAGTACATGACAGAAGATGCAGATATAATCCTCTTTGCAATGGGATCAGTGGTTGGTACTGTAAGAGATGTGGTGGACGAGATGCGAAACCGCGGTGAAAAGGTGGGTCTTCTCAAGATCCGTACTTTCAGACCATTCCCTGCAGAAGCCATCAAAAAAGCCATTGCCAATTCAAAGGTGGTTGTCACACTTGATAAGAACATCACCATCGGACTTAACGAAGGAGCACTCTTTACAGAAACAAAATCATGCCTGTACAACACAGATATCAGAATTCCTGTAATTGGGTTCACACTGGGGCATGGAGGAAGAGATATACCTGAAAAAACGATTGAAAATATAATAGATACAGCAAAGAAAACAATGGAATCCGGAATAGATTCCGAGAGCCAGTTCATTGATGTTAGGGAGGATTTGATATGAAAGAATTGTTAAGCCCGGGACATACTGCATGTCCTGCATGCTGCGATACAATGATAGCAAAGTTTACTTTAAGGGCCCTTGGGGAGGATTGTATCATTGTAAGTCCAACAGGTTGCCTTGAAGTAACCACCAGTGCCTTCCCCACAAGTTCCTGGCAGGTACCATGGATACACTCCCTTTTCGAAAATGCAGGTGCAGTGGCATCTGGAATAGAAGCTGCTCTAAAGGCAATGGACAAAAAAGAAGACACTAAGGTTGTTGTGCTTGCAGGTGATGGAGGTACACTGGATATTGGAATGAGGAGTATCTCAGGTGCCTTTGAAAGAGGACATGATATAGTATACATATGTATTGATAATGAAGCATACATGAACACCGGTGTCCAGAGAAGCGGAGCTACGCCATTTAATGCAACTACCACAACCAGTCCTTCAGGAAAAGTATCTTTTGGTAATCCCTTACCAAAGAAGAACATGCCAGCAATTATGGCTGCACACGGATCCCCCTATGTTGCAACAACAACCCTTGCATATCCAAAAGATCTAATGAAAAAAGTCAAAAAGGCAGCCGATATTGAAGGGCCTACATATATCCATGCCCATGCACCATGTACGACCGGATGGGGCTTTGATACTGCAAAGACCGTAGAAATTGGAAAACTGGCTGTCCAGACAGCACTCTGGCCTATGTATGAAATGGAGAATGGTGAGATCACATCCGTTAAAAAGATCAAAAAGCCAAAACCTGTTGAAGATTATCTCAGGATGCAGCGCCGGTTCAAACATCTTTTCACCATGGAAGGTGGAGCAGAAGAGATCGAGAAGATTCAGGCAATTGCAGATTATAACATCAAACATTTCGGGTTGCAGTAAGCAGCCCTTTTTTTTCTATACAGGGACAGCTAATGAAAGATAATAGAGAAAACCCTGCTATAAAAGATGCACAGGAAAGGTTCACCTTTATCTGGAATATTCTAAAGGAAAATTATCCTGATCCAGAGCCTGCCCTGAATTATAAAAATCCTCTGGAATTACTTGTAGCTACAGTTCTCTCGGCCCAGGCAACTGATGCACAGGTCAACAGAGTCACTGAAAAACTGTTCTCAAAGTACCAGACACTGGAAGATTTTGCACAAGCTGATCTAAATGAACTGGAAATGGATGTATATTCCACCGGATTTTACCGAAACAAAGCCAGGAATATCAAAGAAAGTGCCAGGATCATAATAGAGGACTTTAATTCCAGGATACCTGAAGATATGGATGGTTTACTGAAACTTCCTGGTATTGGAAGAAAAACTGCAAATATAATACTATCCAGAGCCTTTGGAAAGAACTGTGGTATTGCAGTGGATACTCATGTTGCCCGTCTGGCAGGAAGGCTAGGGTTTACTGATAGTAAAAATCCTGAAAAGATTGAAAAGGAGCTAATGGCACTTGCCGATAAGGTTGACTGGGAAGATCTATCAATGACACTGATACTTCACGGACGCAGAGTATGCCATGCCAGGGGCCCTGAATGTGAGGTCTGCGTAGTTAATCATCTCTGCCCATCAAGCAGGATTGCTTGAACAATAACAGGCTGCAATTGCCGCTATCCCAGTAATTATAATTATTCAGGTAAACTTTTTCTATGAAAGGCGTTTTCTTTCATCATTCGTATATATTATAATGTGAGTAATATGTACGGACATGGAGCTTAATATATGGACGAAAAGGACAGGCACTATGAAAAATGTGAAATCATAAACGCAGAGATTGAAAAGCGCTACAGGGCAGAGATTCCTGATATTGTGAATACCATCACAGAAAGTTGTCTGGGCAGGAACTGTTTCGATCATGTGGATGCAGCAGTTATTCCGTCAAGGGATGAGGTTATTGAGATAATAGATCTCATGAGAAAGATTCTCTATCCCGGATATTTTGATAACAGGACTCTTGACAGGAACAATCTTCATTACCATATAGGAAATGCCATCACAGATCTGTTTGAAAAGCTATCAAGACAGATAACCAACAGCATAATCCATGAATGCCAGCGATATGGAGAGAAATGTACAGAGTGTGTCGATAGGGGACAGGCAGAGACCATAAAATTCCTGAAAAAAATACCTGAAATACGCAGAGTACTTGCAACTGACGTTATAGCATCCTATAATGGCGATCCTGCTGCCAGGAGCTATGATGAGGTAATATTCAGTTACCCTGGTCTTTTTGCAGTTACCATCTACCGTGTTGCCCATGAACTGCATAAGCAGGACATAACACTCCTGCCTCGCATTATGACCGAATATGCCCACAATACAGTCGGAATTGACATCCACCCGGCTGCAAGTATAGGACACAGCTTTTTCATTGATCACGGAACAGGTGTTGTCATTGGAGAAACATGCAGTATAGGCAATAATGTGCGCGTATATCAGGGAGTTACCCTTGGTGCCCTGAGTTTTCCAAAGGATGAGAGAGGAAAGCTTATCAAAGGTCATAAGCGCCACCCTACAATTGAGGATGATGTCATTATCTATTCAGGAGCCACAATTCTTGGAGGCGATACTGTAATAGGAGCACGTTCAGTGATTGGGGGAAATGTATGGATCACAGAACCTGTTCCACCAGATACAAAGGTCATGATAGAAAAACCCAATCTGGTCTACAGGGAACGCAAAAATTCATGAAATCTGCAATGATAACTATAGAAAAATTTATATAATACAATATATGGGGGAACAGAAATGGAGAAAATATATGATGATATTACAGGAACTGTAGGAAACACGCCTCTTGTCAGACTCAACAAAATAACACAGGGATGCCATGCCCAGGTAATTGCCAAACTGGAATCATTCAATCCTCTAAGTTCAGTTAAGGACAGAATTGCCCTGAAGATGATCCAGGAAGCTGAAAAGAACAATCTTATCGATAGTGATACAGTCATAATTGAACCAACCTCAGGTAATACCGGTATTGGCCTTGCTTTTGTATGTGCTGCACGGGGATATCGGCTGATACTTACCATGCCTGACACAATGAGCATTGAAAGGCGAAAAATAATGAAGATATTTGGCACTGAAATTGTCCTCACACCCGGTGCTGCAGGGATGAAAGGCGCTGTTGAAAAAGCAGAGGAACTGGCTCAGGAATATCCAAAATCCTTTGTACCACAGCAGTTCAATAATCCTGCCAATCCTCTGGCACATCGCCTGAAAACAGGTGAAGAGATCTGGAATGATACCAATGGTCAGGTGGACATACTTGTTGCAGGTGTAGGAACCGGTGGAACCATTACAGGTGTTGCAGAGACTATAAAAAGCAAAAAGCCTGAATTCAGGGCAATTGCTGTAGAACCAAAGGATTCACCTGTACTATCCGGCGGGAAACCAGGCCCTCATAAGATACAGGGAATTGGAGCAGGATTCATTCCTCAGATACTCAATACAGATCTCATTGATGAGACCATCCAGATAGACAATGACCAGGCCTTTGAAACGGCCAGGGAGCTGGCAAGAAAGGAAGGAATTCTGGCAGGAATATCATCAGGAGCAGCTCTTTGCGCAGCACTGCAGGTTGCCAGAAAACCTGAAAACAAGAACAAGATGATAGTTGTCGTACTTCCTGATACCGGTGAACGATATCTGAGCACTCCTCTGGCAGACTTTGATGTGTAAAACTGAACACTGAACATGTCTCGAATAATTGTGCACGTTGACATGGATTATTTTTATGCAGCTATAGAGCAGAGGGATGATCCATCAATTCAGGGCAGACCTGTGGTTATATGCATGTACTCAGGCCGAAGTGAGATGAGCGGGGCTGTGAGCACATGCAATTATCTTGCCCGTGAGAGGGGCATAAGTGCAGGAATGCCATGTGCTAAGGCAAAAAAGATCGACAATGAAGCTGTATTTCTTCCTGTGAGGAAGGAATATTACACCATGGTATCTGATAACATTATGAATATTTTGAGACCATTTGCAGATAGTGCACAGCAGTTAGAACAGATCAGCGTAGATGAAGCATTCCTGGATATAACCAGGTCATGCAATGGTGATTTTGATACGGCCCTTGAGACAGGAATCAGGATAAAGCAGAGGATAAAATCCGAGGAAAACCTGACCTGTTCTATTGGTATTGGACCAAATAAACTTATAGCAAAGATGGCCTCTTCATACAAAAAGCCAGATGGCATTACTGTCATAACTCCTGAAAAATCAATGGCTTTTCTGGAACCCCTGGATGTAAAGAAGCTATGGGGGATAGGGAAGGTTACTGAGTCCAGGCTTGCTCAGATAGGTGTCAGGACCATTGGACAGCTGGCAGAATATGATCAGATCAGGTTGATAGAAACTTTTGGAAAGAAAAAAGGATCATGGTTAAAGAGAGCAGCAATGGGTCTGGATGATTCCGTGGTCCGTGACAGAGGTGATTCAAATCAGATCAGCAGGATTGCAACTCTGCCCGAAAATACCAGAAATCTTAAAGAAATAACGTCCCTGCTGGACAGACTGGCCGATGACGTGATCAACAAAGTAACAGAAGCTGGTGTATCCTTTAGACAAATAGTTTTTATTGGCATAACATCTGACCTTAAAATGCATACCAGAAGTAAAATTCTCAACCATGCAATTACTGATCGGGAAATTCTACGCATGAATGCAGGACAGATGGCAAAGGACTTTCTTGAAGATACCAGCCTTGAATTAAGGAGAGTGGGTGTGAGGGTGGATGATCTTCAAAACACTGCAGGACAGCTGACACTCAAAGATTATATTTAATAGAAAATATGATGTCCTTATATGGACAAAGAGCACGATCTCCAAGAAGACAAACAGGATCATAATAATGAAAGTATGATTGATCATAATCATAATGACCAAAATGATACAAACACTTCCCATTCTTCTCAAAACCATCATGAAATGATGCTGGAAGATTTTAAAAAAAGGTTTATAGTATCTGTTATTCTCACCATACCAATCCTTTTGTTGTCTCCCATGATACAGGAATTCCTGGGAATAGAGTTTCGTTTTACTGGTGATCTTTATGTGCTCTTTCTTCTTTCTACCTTGATCTATTTCTACGGAGGATACCCTTTCCTTTCCGGAATAATCCGGGAACTCAAACAGAGGGAGCCCGGTATGATGACACTTATTGCAGTTGCAATAAGTGTTGCCTTCTTCTACAGCAGTGCAGTTGTCTTTGGTCTTGAAGGTAAACTTCTCTTCTGGGAACTGGCAACCCTTATTGATATCATGCTGCTTGGACACTGGATTGAGATGAAATCCGTTATGGGTGCTTCCAGATCCATGGAAGAGATTGCGCGTCTTATGCCATCCACTGCTCACAAAATAGAAAATGGGGAAAATGTTCAGGATATACCTGTGACTTCTCTTCAGGTAGGTGACACAGTACTGATAAAGCCTGGAGAAAAAATTCCTGCTGATGGAGTTGTTGTTGATGGTACCTCTCATGTTAATGAAGCAATGATCACAGGTGAATCGGAACCGGTACCAAGATCAGAGGGTCAGGAAGTTATAGGGGGGTCAATAAACGGAGATGGGGCCCTCAAAGTAGAGGTAAAGAAAACGGGAAAGGATTCATTTCTCTCCCAGCTGGTGGAACTTGTAAGAGAAGCCCAGGAAAGTAAATCAAGAACCCAGGACCTGGCGAACAGGGCAGCCAGGTGGTTAACATTTATAGCACTAATAGGTGGCAGTATTACTCTCCTTGTATGGTTATATTTCATGGGCCAGGATTTTGCATTTGCAATAGAAAGATCAGTTACTGTAATGGTAATCACCTGTCCCCATGCACTGGGTCTTGCAATACCCCTTGTAGTTGCGATCTCAGCATCAATTGGAGCAAAGAATGGCTTGCTTGTAAGAGACAGGGTGGCGTTTGAAGGTATACGTAATATTGATTCCATAATATTTGACAAGACAGGCACTCTTACGGAGGGAAAATTTGGGGTTACCGATACTATCAGTTTCTCAGATATGGATAAAAATGAGATCCTGAAATATGCAGCTTCTGTTGAATCAAGTTCAGAGCATCCTCTTGCAAAGGGTATTGTATCCTCTGTAGATCAGACACATCCTCTGAACAACTTTGAAGCATTACCTGGCAAGGGTGCCCGGGGTCTGGTCAATGAAAAAGATGTGAAGGTAGTAAGTCCAGGATACCTGAAAGAAAAAAGCATTGAATATCCGGCAAGTGAGCTTGATAAACTATCCGAGCAGGGTAAAACCGTGGTCTTTGTTCTCATAGATGATCAGCTAAAAGGTGCCATTGCACTGGCAGATATCATCCGTCCTGAATCAAAAAAGACAATTGAATACCTCAGGAACAGGAATATTGAATGCCTGATGATAACCGGTGACAATGAGAGAGTGGCAAAATGGGTATCTGAAGAAATCGGGCTGGATGAATATTTTGCTGAAGTACTGCCGGATGAAAAAGCAAAAAAGGTTAAGGAAATACAGGAAAGGGGAATGAAAGTTGCAATGACAGGTGATGGAATAAATGATGCACCTGCCCTTGCCCAGGCTGATGTTGGTATAGCTGTCGGGGCCGGAACCGATGTGGCCATTGAAACTGCAGACATCATCCTTGTACGAAGCAATCCTGCAGACGTCCTTGCATGTATTGAGCTTTCAGGAGCCACATACAGAAAGATGATCCAGAATCTTTTCTGGGCAACCGGTTACAATGCAGTAGCTATTCCTCTTGCTGCAGGCATCCTTTATAATCAGGGAATTTTGCTTTCCCCGGCTGTGGGAGCGATCTTGATGTCCCTGAGTACAGTTATTGTAGCAATCAATGCCCAGTTGCTGAAAATATGAGCGGATTTCGAAGAGTATATGTATTGTAATCTTCATGTACTCATATCATATTTAAATTACAATCAAGTAAGTGGAAGGGATATTATGGAACTAAACGGCGTTGAAATTGAAGATACATTTGCAGAAGCATTTCCTATAAAAATGGGACGCGTACTGATAACAGCAGCTACCAGAAAATGGGCCGAAGTTGCTGCCCAGGAAGCTACTGGCTTTGGGACCTCTGTTATCATGTGTCCTGCAGAAGCTGGTATTGAAAGATTTGTAAGCGGTGACAGTACACCAGATGGAAGGCCAGGAGTATACATTCAGATCTGTACCTTTGGCTATAAATCTCTGGAAGAACAGCTCCTGGAAAGACTTGGTCAGTGCGTGCTCACAGCACCAACCACAGCAATGTACAATGGTCTTCCTGATGCTGAGAAACAGTTTGATACGGGATTCAAGCTAAAGTTCTTTGCAGACGGTATGGAATCAGAGGATGAAATGAATGGAAGAAAGGTGTACAGAATACCACTGATGGAAGGAGATTTCATTGCAGAGCATTCGGTGGGAGCTGTTGAAGGCGTAGCTGGTGGAAATTTCTTCATTCTTGGTGACTGTCAGATGAGTGCACTAACAGCAGCTGAAGTTGCTGTTGATGCCATACAGCAGACAGAAGGATCAATTACTCCTTTCCCGGGAGGTATCGTGGCAAGTGGTTCAAAGCCAGGTGCCAATAAGTATAAGTTCCTGAAGGCAACAGCCAACGAAAGATTCTGCCCTTCAATCAAGGATAAGATAGAAGATACACAGGTTCCAGAAGATGTCAATGGAATATATGAAATAGTTATCAATGGCCTGGATGTTGATGCCGTCAGCACAGCTATGGCTGCAGGTATTAAAGCTGCTGTCAAGATTCCAGGAATAAAAAAGATCACGGCAGGAAATTACGGAGGAAATCTTGGTCCCTACAAATTCAACCTGCACGAAATACTCTAAAAAAACCTCTTTTTCTCCTTTTTCAGTTACAGGCCAATACCTGCAAGACCGGCTGATATAACCTCTCTGGGATCAATTCCTGCAACCTGAATCATTACATATGCTCCCAGAAAAGTCCCAAGAACACTTCCCAGATTGGCAAGTGCCGCCACCAGTATAACCCGGAATAGATTGTTTCCCATCATATCCTGGGTCGTTTCAATATCCATCATGTTCTTAAAGTCAGCAGTTGTAGGATTTCTTTTCCTGGCTTCCACAAGTCCTGCAAACCATCCTGCAGCCATCATTGGATTCAGGGATGTCAGCCATGCCACTGAAAAGGCTGTAATTACTGAATATGGGTGGGCCCTGGCTATGAGTGCACCTGCTGCACTCAGTGTTCCATTAATTATGAACCACCATCCAAATGCAATAAGGATTATATTAAGAGGGGTTCCTGAGAGTATCAGGAGTGCAAATGCAGCAATGGCTATCAATGCAAAAATAATGCCGGATACTTTCATCCAGTTAATTTTTTTTTAGGTTACCACAACCAGCTGTCCTCTTGGTGGAAGGGATTCTGGATCTGAAAGATACCGTTCAATTCCAGCCCTGTGGCCGGCACCAACAACAGCCACTATTTTTCTGCTGCCTCCACCGGCAATATCCAGAAGGTTTGAAGCAATATATGCATCCCTTTCATCAATGAGCACTCTGGCAGTTGTAGGGGATATCTTCCTGAGTTCCTCAATAAGCACATTCACAGTATCCTGACTTGTGATGTCATCCATATCTATATCATCAAGGCGCTTCCCTCCACCAATTCCTACTGCAGCTCCAATAAGAGCACCAAGCATACGTATCTTTTCAAAAAATCCCATTCTGGACCATAAACGGTGAAGGGTTATCTGTACATCCCTGTCCACCAGTGCAAGTCTGGCACCACTTTCCTCAGCTGCTTCTATTGCACTGATCATTTCTGCGCCCGGTTGGATACCTACCTCAGCACCGATCTTTTTCTGAATATATGCAAGAAGCCAGTGGATGAGTAAGAGATAAATCTTGCCTTCACTGAGAACTGTTTTGATAGGAACCTCTGAAACTTCAGGTGCAGTACCTTTCAGGGTCTCATACCGAGACCTGCACAGTTCCACAGCAACAACATCCGGTTTCTCCCTCTCGATGGTTTCGATAACTTCCCTGACACTTTTCTCTGAAACATGAGCAGTTCCCACTATGATAATCTTTGAAGGTTCCTGGTCCTCCTCATCAGTTTCAAGCAGCATCTCATCTGAAAATGTATTGTCCTCTGATCCATGAACAGAAACATCTGATGAATCAGAGGATAGGACACTTTCATCATAAACTGATCCAGAAGTAGATGAGTGCTCCCGACTGATATCAGATTCTCTGTAATTGCTATTGGTATCCATGTATTGCTGCCTAACCTTTTTGAAATTTTATTATTCACGCAGGAATGTAAGTGCACGTACCAGATCTGTACGTGACAGCACCCCAACTACGGAATCATTATCTGTAACTATTACCCTCCCTATATTCTTTCTGGACATCAACTTTATGGCATCAGATGCATCAGCATCCATTGGAAGAGTAATTACCTCGCGGGTCATTATATCTTCAACCCTCATAGCCATACGATCAGCCGGACTGACACCCCGAACATCAGTTAATGTAACAATTCCCACCAGACGATCATTGTCCATTACAGGATATCCCATATGCTTTTTTTCAAACATGAAATTCTGCAACTCATCAACTGTAAAAGAAGAGGGTACTGATATAATTGAATCGGACATTATGTCACCTACTTTCACATTTTCAAGACTCACTGTAGTCGTTGTTGATCTTGCTTCCTCAGATGCACCAATGTAGACAAAAAAGGCAATTATTATCAGCCATGGATTTATCAGCAACCCAATAAGACCCATGAAAATGGCAAACATCTTACCTACACTGGCGGCTTTTTCAGTAGCTTTGACATAGGTCATTTTATTTGCATACCACGCCCTGAGCAATCTGCCTCCATCCATTGGAAAAGCAGGTATGAGATTGAAAATTCCCAGAATAATATTGATTGACCCAAGAATTAACAGGAGCCTGTAAATGGCACCCCCTTCAAAAACAGGTGCTATCACAATGAATATCCAGTTTACTCCAAGTAAAATAATACCAAGAACAATGCTGACAAAGGGACCTGCAAATGCCATTGTTGCCTCCTGTTTTGGCTCCCTGGGTATCTCTTCCATGGACGATACCCCGCCTATGAGCAGGAGTGTAATATCAGATATCTTCACTCCGTATTTCATAGCCACATACGAATGGGCCAGTTCATGTAGCAACACACATGCAAATAGAAGGATGGCTGCCAGAAGTGAAAGTGCATAGTTTAAAATATCCGGTGTGATCCCCTGAAAACCAAAGGGTTCAGGATTGATTGAAAATACAAATGCAAATAATGGCAATATGAGTAAAAAAGATATATGAACCTTGATAGGTATTCCAAGAACAGTTGCTATCTTGACTGATGCTTTCATGGGATATCCATTTCTTTTTAATGCTATTTTAGTTTTGTCTTCAGGCCATGATATTTTACCGGAGCAGGTTAGTTGTTAAATACTTTCACCACGCTAGGATCAGTGATTTATACATACCACTCATAGTATTGACTGACAGATAAAATATGTGGATACACGCCCTTACAAGTTTCAGGGCCAGGTATCCACCATTCATCCCTTTGGTATCTAAATTTGATCAATATGATCAGCTATCCATTCCTGTATCAACATCTTTTACTGCCTTTTCCAGATCCTGCAAAAACAACTCCAGATTGGCAATGGTCAGATGGGGCATCATAACAAGTCTCAGACAGCGGGGGTCTCTTGTTATTGAAACCATCCAACCGTATTTTTCCCGCAAGATCTTCCTAACCAAATCTGCATCTGGAATCCTGAGAGCAACAACATTCATCACCGGTTCGATCAACGGCTCAATACCAATTCTATATGATCCCTCTACAAGCTTTTCTGTAAGGTCCATACAGTAATCCACTACTTCAATATAACCATCTTTTCCCAGATAATTCATAACAGCATAGGTTGCAGCAACTGCACCTCCACTCCTGGTACCTGTCAGTGAATGCTGGGTCTGTGTTGTTAGATATGGAGTATCCGTTTGAAGGTTACTCAAATATTCTTCTCCACGAAACAGAAGCACACCAGCTGGAATAGTACCAAGTCCCATTTTATGGGGATCAAGGGCAATTGAGGTTACACCATCCAGTGAAAAATCAAAACTGTAATCCTTCTTAAGAAACGGAATCACAAATCCTCCAAATGCTGCATCTACATGAAGGGGAAGACTGTTTTCAACTGCCAATCCGGAAATATCCTCTATAGGATCTATCTGACCAAATTCTGTTGATCCTGCTACACCCACCAGCCCCACGGTATTCTCATCTATTAGCGATTCAAAAGATTCAATATCAACTTTAAATTCCTGATCCATTGAAGCTTTTCTAATTTCAATCCTCAGAACATCAGCAATCTTATCAAATGAAAAATGAGCTGATTCCGGAACTACCACATTTGGTCTGGATGATTCAGAAAAATTTCTCATTGATCTTAACGCCTGAATATTGGACTCTGTACCACCTGTAGTCATGTGGCCATGTACACCCTGGCCATGCATGAGGTCTGAAAGCATATCTATCACACAATGTTCCATTTCATTTGTTCCTGGAAACAGGCCAGAATCACCCATATTGGATTCTATGAACATCATATGAGCTTCTACAGCTATTCTGTGAGGATGAGTACACATAGCACTGAGTACTCTGGAGTAATTTGTATCCTTTTTCTTTATTTCTTTCAGAATATCGAATAACTGACTTTCGGTTAATCCGGAATTTTTCATGTGGTTTCCTGTTATTGCAGCATCTTTAAAACAATTATGCTTGGCAAGGACCCCACCCCATCATTTCCACTGGAATAAAAAACATATGATAACATCTTTCCAGACTAAAGTAAGCTTTATATATAATGACATTAATAGTAACACCACTCTATTTTTAGAATAAATTTTTTAAAAAATAAGTTGACTTATTTTTTTCAGCCTTCCAGTTGAAACAATGGGGTCTCTCTCCTTTATAAAGATTCCAATGGAAATAAAGGGGTCTTCAGATGGAATACATCTATCATGATTTTTTTCCTTCTTTTTAGTAAATTTTATTAAGTTGATATTTAGTTTTAATTATACATCATTAATTCTCAATTAAAATTTATTTCCTTTCCACTGGAAATATAGGGGTAGACTTATCATCAAAATCATATAAATACCGTCTCTACATCCTTTTTATAACATTTTTAAAAAGAACAGCTAATTTTCTTGATGTCATTTTTTTGGTGCAAA